>PWNW01000076.1 GCA_003557605.1 Spirochaetaceae bacterium | reverse complement strand
GGAAGAAGGGAAAAGCCCGGGGAAGGTAGGTGACCAGTGCGCAGAGCACCAGCAGGGGTATGAGCTCATAGGTCATGGGCACTCTCCTCGGTCACCTGATGCAGGTCCATGGTCACGTCATCAGGAAGCAGCAACGTGCCGGCAATGCCCGCTGCGGTAATTGCCGTAATAAAGGACCATCCAGGCGCCATGCCCAGAACAGCGTAGGCAATGGTGTTGATCAGGCCTGAAAGTGCTGCAATCCCCGCATAACTCCGTTCCCGTTTGACCTCCTGTACCAGCAGGGATGTGAACATGGCGTAGATGGTGATGCCGATGCTGACCTGCACATCCGGAGGCAGGACCGTGCCGATGAGAAACCCGACGGCGCTTCCGCTGACCCATCCGGACCATGCGGTGATCTCAAGTCCCCACATGTAGCGGGGCGTGACCCGGCTGATGCGTGTGGATGCCACGGAAAACACTTCATCGGTATTTCCGAAGGCAGTCAGTGCACGCTGAAGGCCAGTTGAGGGAGTGAGTTTCTGGTAGAGCGAAGCGCTGAACAGCAGATGCCGGAGATTCACCAGCAGGACTCCGATGACGATCTCCGGGATCAATGCACCTGAGCGCAGCAGGTTGACTGCAAAAAACTGGCTTGCTCCGGCGAAGGTGGTCATGGAGAAGACCACCGTATCGCCGAACAGCAGACCGGCGGTCCTGGCAACCAGGCCGAAGGCAACTGCTGCGGGAAAGTATCCGATAAAGATCGGGATTCCGGTACGGAATCCCTCATTGAAGGTCCTGCTGTTCATAGTTCGTCAAAGGGTATACAAAACCCTGCGGGAGTGTCAAGAAAGCTACAGGTCTAGGAGCATGGCTGTTGCGAACCTCGGTTCGCTTGTCATGTTGATTCCGAGCTTTCTCAGCCCCGCCTCATCCCCCGGTGAGGGAAGATGGGTGAGGTGCGCCTGGGCTCCGGAGAGTTCAGTCAGCCGTTCCAGGGCTGCCTGAGCTGAGGGATTTGACGCTGCCGACATAGCCAGGGCTATGAGCACCTCATCCACATCAAGGCTGATTCTTCTTCCCAGCAGCACATCGCGTTTCAGGTACTGGATGGAATCCATTACCGATTTTGGGATGATGTCGATCTCCTGGGGGATGCCTGCCAGGTGCTTTACCGTATTGAGCACCAGGGCAGAGGAGGCATGGAGAATGTCGGAGTTTGCCCCGGTGATGACCGTGCCGTCCTTCAGCTGCATGGCCGCAGCGCAGACAATACCGTCCTTCCCTTTTCCCTTCTGCTTCGCCAGTTCCCTGGCTTTCCGTGAAGCGCTTACCATGACCCGGTCATGGGGCTGCAAGCTGAGTTCATCCATAATCAGCTTGATCCGTTCAATGGTATCGGAGGTACCGATGCCCATGACATATTCGCATGATGCGCGGAAGTACCGACGGATGATTTCCTGCTTAGCCGCTTCCTGGACAGCCTGGTCATCGATGATCCCGTCCCCGCATCGGTTGACCCCCATGTCGGTGGGTGAGCGGTAGAAGGACGGCTCATTGGTGATTTTCTCAATGATCCGCTTCAGGAGGGGAAATGCATCCAGGTCCCGGTTGTAGTTGACTGAGCTGACCTGGTAGGCATCCAGATGAAAATGGTCCACCTGGTTGAAGTCCCCGATGTCGGCCGTTGCTGCTTCGTAGGCTATATTTACCGGATGCTTCAACGGGAGGTTCCAGATCGGAAAGGTCTCAAACTTTGCATATCCCGACCGCTTTCCTTTGCGGAAGTCATGGTACAGCTGGGAGAGACAGGTCGCAAGCTTGCCGCTCCCGGGGCCGGGACCGGTAACTACCGCGATCGGCTTGCTGGTCTCTATGTAGGAGTTGGCTCCGTAGCCCCTTGCACTGACAATCTGGTCAATATTCGAGGGATATCCCTTGACTGCCTTGTGGGTATAGGCGGTGATGCCCCTTCGGGTAAGGAGGTTCATGAACTGACGGGCTGCAGGCTGTCCGTCCCATCGGGTGATCACCACTCCGGCTATCGCTATACCCCGCTCGGTGAAATCGTCAATCAGCTTCAGGGCATCTTCGTCATAGGTGATGCCGAAGTCCCCGCGGATTTTCCTTCGTTCGATATCTTCTGCGTAGATGCAGATGATCACTTCAATAAGGTCCCGCACCTGCTGAAAGACCTGCATTTTCACGTTAGGGTCGAACCCAGGAAGCACCCTGGATGCATGATAGTCAAACAGCAGCTTGCCTCCGCATTCCAGGTAGAGCTTTCCCTCAAACTGCTTCATACGCTCCAGAATCGCATCAGTCTGGGCCTTCAGGTACTTCTCATTGTCGAATCCGCGAATTATTCTATCCATGAAAGATTACTCTAAAGAGAACCCTCGGTGTTGTCAATCAGGACCGGAGATGTTCAATGAACTCCAGAAACTGCTATGCGGGCATCTCTGAACGGGAAGCGGGTGTCAGTCCAAGCGCCTCTGCCGATCTCAGGTACTGCTCCTGGCTGCTCCAAAGCTCCCTGAGCTCAACTCCGCTGGAGTTTTCCAAATAATCATTCAAAGTGCGTTTCATCCTTCTTCCGGTAGCAGGGTTGACGGGTGAAAACACCGCCTCCCAGCAGTCCCGGTACACCTGGTAGGCACCGCTGCAGAGTTCCAGCGATTCAGCGTCCAGCTCCGTCAGCATGCCTCTGGCAGCAAGCTCCTTGGAGTGCTTTTCCCAGAACTTCTTGCCGTGCTTTCCCAAACTGGCCAATGCTCTTGGGGGGGCAGGCACCTGCCCCAAGGGTGCTTCATTTGTCCGGGGGAATTTTCCAGTTCTGCGGGAAGCCGGTGTCAGTCCAAGTGCCTCTGCCGATCTCAGGTACTGCTCCTGGCTGCTCCAAAGCTCCCTGAGCTCAACTCCGCTGGAATTCGCAAGATAATCATTCAAGGTGCGTTTCATCCTTCTTCCGGTAGCGGGGTTTACGGGAGAGAACACCGCATCCCAGCAGTCCCGGTACACTTGATACGCACCGCTGCAGAGTTCCAGCGAAGCAGTATCCATATCCGTCAGCATGCCCCTGTCAGCAAGCTCCTTGGAGTGCTTTTTCCAGAACTTTTTACCGTGCTTTCCAAGATTGGCCGGCGGTTTCGGGGGTTCATATGACGCAGCGTTCTCCCTGAACTCGTACTGCTCGGCAGGCTGGGATTCTGTGTTTTCCTCTTTGCTTCTGCCGGCATAAACCCAAAAAGCAAGCAGCATGAGAGCCGAGGCGGCGATACCTTCAGAGGTTGTAATGTTTCCATGCACAGCTGCGGGTACAGCTGCCGCTGCAGCACCCGCAGCAGCAAGAAATATGCTCAAAGGAAGCTTCAGTTTCCCAGTCCCATGCATAATAAGCCCAATTCCTGCAGCAAAAGCGGCAGAGGCTGCAAATACTTCATCAGCAAGAAGATTGCCGAATGCCGCGGCCGGCACGATGAACCCAATTCCTCCGACTGCTGCCAGGAGGATCCCGAATACCAGTTGTTTCTTCATATCATATCCTTTTCAGCGGTTTACCAAACGTTGTATTACTCTATGCAGTACACAGAAAAATATATGATGTAATTACACATTATTCAATATGTTTATTTGGTGTATTAACGAGAAACATGGGTTTTTCCTAGCAAATATTCAGCAGAAGATAATATTTACCTTGGAAGCATCCCGGTTAACACATCTCCAGGCAGTTTGCGCCGCAGCAGCAGGTAGAGCGCTGCCGCGGCGCTTACGGCCGCCAGGGAAGAGGCGCTGTGAAGTTCCTGTACCGTCAGCACCGACGGAGAGGGAAGGACAGACCCCTCATAATTGAGCACCAGCAGAGCAAAGAGGTTGTTGGCGGTGTGTATTCCTGCTGCAGCCTCAATTCCCCGGTCTGCCAAGGTGAGATGCATCAGGAACGCTCCGTAGAGCAGGTAGTATCCGTAGATGGACAACCTGCCCCCCAAGGCGGAGATTTCCGGATTTCCCAGGTGGGCTGCCAGAAACAGCACCCCCGAGAGGGGACAGAGCACCCAAGGGAAGGAGAGAATCCTGTGACCTTCGGTCCACTTCCATAGGTATGAGCGGAACAGCAGCTCCTCTGAAAGACACTGTATCGGGGTGAGCAGCAGCACAAAGGGAAGAAAGAGCAGAAAGTCAGGCGCTTTGAAGGTGACCTGAACCTGCTGGGGGATGATCAGGTGCAGGGCAGCAGAAAAGAGGCAAATGATCAAAAACCAGATACCCCCTGCACGGAGGGCAAGGGAGATGCGCACCGATGATGCTGAGGTAATGAAGCTGGTGAGACTGCTTCCCAGCAGATGCCGCACCGTCAGATAAATACCCAAAAGCAGTACGAAAAACCCTGTCTGGGCGAGGAGAAAAAACCCCAGAGGTTCCGATGAGGGGTCTGAAAGGGAGAGGTCGGGGAAGATCATCCGGACGGGGGCCGTCAGCGCAAGGGTGGCCCAGCTTCCGATGCCGATCCAGAATACCATAATGATGAGAGCTCCCAGGAGGAAGCGGCGACTGTGATGAATCATAGCAGTATCATAGCCTATCTTTGGGGAATTAGGAACAGGAAGGGACTTTTCCGGTTTTTTCTCTTCATATCAGAGGGTTTTTGGGATACTATGTATCACTAAAGGACTGCTGGTGATGGATGAATCGACACCCTTGGTGGAACGGATAGAAAAATTGCTTCCCGGAAAACCCGATGAAGCCCTGGAATACTGCAGGGAGCTCAAGGGTATTGCCCTTGAGAAGCGGAAGTACGAACTTCTGGCCCGGGAGGAGGGATTCCGCGGCAGGGGATACATTGCCGTAGCCCGTGTGAAGGAGGGCAGGCAGACCATCAGCAGGACCGTGCAGTGGTACCGAAGACGCAATCTCCTTGACAGCAGCTCATCGCTGATCAATTCCGTAGGTGCGGACTATCTGCAGATGCACTTATACCGAGATGCCCGCCAGTGGCTTGCCGCGGCAGTGAAATCAGCGGTCACGGCCCGCACCCCCCAGGTGCTCTACAAGTCGCTGTACAACCTGGGCAGGGTGGAGCAGTCCGACGGCAGCTTGAATTCAGCAAAGAAATACCTGGAGAAATCCCTCACCATCGGAGAATCGGTCAGCGAAGCTTCTCTGACCCCGGTGCTCAAGTCACTCGGAGAGGTCTGCATGAAGCTGGGCGAGCACCGAAGGGCAGGGGAAGTGCTTGTGCAGGCCAGGGCTCTGGCGTCTGAGCACCATGAGTGGAGGCAGGCGGTATCAACAGGGCTCACTGCAGCTGAGCTGATGGTGCAGACCAGGCAGTTTGACCAGGCCAGGGTGCTGTACCAGGAATCCGCCGAGGCTGCACGGGTGCACAAGTATTTGGACTATGAAATTCGCTCCCTCTGCGGTCTTTCCCAAGTGATGATTGCCGTCAATGACGCTGCCTCAGCCATTCAGGTGCTTCACCGCGCCCAGCGGATGCTCAAGACATCTCCGCATCTGATGAATCCTGAAACTGCTGCAGTGTATAAGCATCTTGCCCTTGCATACCGCATGGTGTTCGGGGAGCAGGAAAAATCCTACCGATACTACCTGGAATACCGCAGGGCGCTGGATTCCATACGAACCGGACAGTGAGGTGACCAGATTGCTCTATCCCTTTTCACCAGATGCCATCGCAGTATTTCCCACAGAAGTTTCCGCCCGTTTCTGGCGTGACTGGAGCGCCAGAAACGGACCGAGGCGTGCGGTGAGGACCGATAGATTTATATCATGGGATACATTTGCGGACAGGATGACGGGCCTTTCTGAGGATGTCCGCAGGGCCGACGGGATGACCAGGTTTGCCTCCGCCCATATGATCCTCGAGGGGGTTAAAAAGAACACGGTGCCTCTTTCCCGGCTGATACCCCCGGAGCATCATCAGAGCCCGGGAAGGTTCCATCGGCTCATTGCAGCAATGCTTCCCTCGCTGAGGCAGCTTTCAATGTGCACCTCCCCCCTGAAGGATGATTTCAAGACGCTCTATGGTCAGTACCGGGAGATCCTTGAGGCAGCAGGGTGCCGGGAAATCTCCTTTTCCCAGTATGACATCACCCGTGAAGCGCTTGATGAGGCTATGCGCTATGTGATCTTCTTTCCCGAGCTGATCACCGGATACGATCATCTCATGGAGCATCTGAAGTCCAGCACCGCAGAGTTTGTGCCGGCCCGGAAGTTTGCGTCCCTCCAGGAGGAAGGCGAAAGCTCCCTGCTGCTGTATGAGAACAGCACCGTTGAGCTGCATGCTCTGGCAGACTGGATGGAGAAGCTGCTTGGTTCGGGGGTGCATCCCTCGGAGATCTGCATTACCCTGGGGGATTATGACAGTTGGGAGGAGCCTCTGAAGGAGGAGTGCTCACTGCGGGGAATTCCCCTTTCCTTTCGCAGAGGAATCAGCCTTGGGTCTCACCCTGCAGGAAGGGTGTTTCAGGACCTGCTTGCT
>PWNW01000046.1 GCA_003557605.1 Spirochaetaceae bacterium | reverse complement strand
TGCAGGGGCCCCTGCTGCTTCAGTTCATGGGCCCTCAGAAAAAAGACGTCCATGGGAGCATCAATTCTTCCTTCTTCAGCAAGCTGCCTTCCGATGTCTTTCAGCAGCTCACGCACCTCCTGGTATACCTGGAGCAGGGCGAACTTGGAATGCTCCCTGAGACCGAATACTCTGCGAAAGTCCGTAAGCAGTGTTCTGACTTTCCTGGCTTTTCTGCGGGCTCCTGCCTTCTTAAGTTCAGCGGTGATCAGCTCAATGGTCTCTTCGGCCTCCCGAATTCCCCGGTTAAAGGTTTCCAGTCCCTGCTGATAGGTCTTTGCATCAATATGGGACTGGATCAGGTCCACGATGTACTGGGGGTCGTCACACCATCTGGGGATGCCGATGTCCATCTCTACAGTTGACCTGTGGCCGTAGAGAGAAAGAAACTCCTTGATTTCCTTCATATCCTTTGAGGGAGTTTTTCCCTCCCGGTCAAGCTTCCTGGCAATTTCCATCAGTGCAATCCCCATCTCCGTGGTGGAATTACCGGGAAGTGATTTTTCCACCTTGCTGAGTATCGACAGGTCCTTCACATAGGGGGCAATGATCTTTTTTACCCGGTCAAGGTTCTTGAATGACGGGGCTATCAGGCAGAGCACTTCAAAGCCTGATATCATGTAGGAGGAGACCTGGTGTTCAATCCACTGCAGTTTTTCCTCAAGTGTGTGCAGCATCAGCCGTTCCCGTTGGGCATTTTCAGCAATGCGGTCCCATTGCTCCATTGCCCGGATTTTTGCCTTTGCAGGAGAAATGCTTCCGTAGATGGTGTTTTTTATCATAGGCCATGCAAGGGACAGCACCTTCGGGGTTTTTTTGATCATGAAGTGGGTGAAGATATTCTTTTTTGCAGTGATTTCTTCTTCATTTCGCTCAAGGACCTGCATCAGTGCATCGGCGGCCAGGGGGTCCTGATCTGAAAAAAGATCATTATACACCATGGATTTCCACCGCTTCTTCGTTCTCACCAGTTCGGTGTAGTCAATGAACATCCTTCCTCCGATGCTTTTGTACCACCATATATCACGTTCATCCTTCACCGAAGGATCAAACTTTCGTGCCGGCACCAGCATCGACTGAAGGAATATTGATTCTCCCATGGGAGTTAGGGGATCGTACATTCCCTGGGATATGACAGAAAAGTTAATATGGACCCGAAGTCCGTCACGACCGTCAACCGGTTTCGGCATCGGGTAAAGGGAGGTGATCGGTCTTGTCTGCACCAGATAGAAGCTGCCTGCTTCCCATGCCCATTCGATATCCTGGGGTGAACGGAAATGGCGTTCTACCAGTTCTCCAAGGCTCAGCAGGTTAAGAACTTCTGCATCCGATAGGGTTTTTTTCTGCTGCATCTCTTCGGGTACCTCAGTGAGGGTAATTCCCTGTTCTGCCTGGACGGTCATGACGGTTTTCTTTGATGTGGTATGCTGGACAATCTTTGAGCTTTTTCTGTCCATAAGCCACTGGTCAGGAGATACTTCTCCAGATACAACGGCTTCACCAAGACCCCAGGATGCATTGAGGAGCATTCGGTCCCGTCTTCCTGTGATCGGATCAGCGGTAAACAGGATGCCGGATTTCTCAGAAGAAACCAGCTTCTGCACCACCACACCGTGGGCAAGATCTGCGTCAATTCGATGCTTCAGCCGATACGCCAAGGCCCTGGCATTCCACAAGGATGCCCAGCATTTTCTTATATGAAGCACCAGGCTCTCAACTCCTGAGATATGGAGGTACGTATCATACTGGCCGGCAAAGGATGTACCTGGAAGGTCCTCTGCGGTGGCGGAGGAACGTACTGCGGTCCTCCCGCTGCCGATCTCCTGATACGCCTTGACAATCTCTTTTCTGATGTCATCGGGGAGGGGAGCTTCCATGATTTTCTCCCTGATTTCCTTGGACACCTTTTCAAGCATGTTCATATCTTCATAGTCAGTCAGGGATGAAACCAGAGTTTCAATCGTTTCCTTCAGCTTGTCTGCTTCAGTGAATCTCCGGTATGCGGAGGTGAGCAGAACAAATCCGCCGGGAACCGGCAGACCTGCCTTGATCATCTCTCCCAGATTTGCTCCCTTGCCTCCTGCGATAGCAAGATCCTCTTTTGAAATTTCCTGTAACTGTCTTGTATACCTGTTCATTTTAATCTCCTTAAGAACATACCGACCGACGGTATGTATTATAGTAAATTTTTTTGTCTCTGTCACTACTGAAAGTATCGTCTCCAATACGATTCCCTGACTCTAATTGTCCCTTCCTCAAGTCCAATCACGGCATTTATTGCCCGTTCATAGAACCGAAGTTTTTCATCAAGCTGTTTTGCAAACACCTCCCCGGTCCCATGCTTCTGAACAAGCCGGTCAATTGCTGCATTCAAGTGTGATATATTGCTGAATAGAAATTCAGCGGTCTCCCGTGCATTGCCCTCAGGAAAGCTTCCTTCTCGGATTCCCTGCTCGAAGATCTCCTGGAATACCGCAACCGCATCCTGGAATACTGCATTGGAAATTTTCCGTTCAAGCTTCAGATTCTTTTCATCGTCAAAGATGCCCTTCATCTTGTATCTTCTCTGCTCTTCCCGGCGCTTCGACAAGTTCACTTCATAGAACATCTCATTGAGCTTATCAACTGAATTGATGTCGTCCCGTGAAGCAATGCGCTTCATCAGTGAAAGAATCCTGTGCACATAATCCCGAGCAATCTCAATAATGACCTCTTCTTTGGACTTAAAGTAATGGTAGAATGCTCCCTTTGACACCCCCATCTTTTCAATAATGTCATGAATGGTTGTGCCGTCGTACCCCTTCTCATAGAACAGCTCAAGGGCTGCACTGAGAAATTCCTGTTTTCTGTTGTCGCTTCTTGGTGATGGTTCTCTCATCTGTTCCTCCAAAACAAAACCGACCGTCGGTATGCTTACTATATCCTGTTCCCATAGATCATGTCAACTAAAAAATATATTTTTTTATAAAAAATCTTTTTTGTGTATCTATTATAAGAGACAGATGAAGGAAGAGCAGTCAAAAAATATCGTATCTGGTATAATGGGAAAGAAATGCATACATATGAGGAAGGGTCTATGAATCGAGGGAAGCAATGGTTTGATGATGATAAGTTCTGGGAAGAGATGTATCCCTTCATGTTTTCTCCTGCTAAGTTTTCAGAGGCAGTCACCGAGATTGATCAGCTGCTGTCATTGACCGGTCTATCATCACCGGATGTGCTTGATCTGTGCTGCGGACCTGGCCGGTGCTCAATTGCATTAGCCCAAAGGGGATGCAGGGTTACCGGAGTAGACCGTACCAAGTTTCTCCTTGAGAAGGCACAAAGCCGGGCAGATGAGACCGGCGCAGATATCGAATGGGTCCTTGCAGATATGAGGGACTTTGTACGTCCCGAAGCATTCGACCTTGTGATCAGCATGTTTACGTCCTTCGGATATTTTGATGACAAACAGGATGATATGAAGGTGCTCAGCCGGGTCTATGACAGCTTGAGACCGGGGGGCATATTCCTGATCGATATCATGGGAAAGGAGCGGCTGGCAAGGGTCTTCCAGCACACCACTTCAAGCCGGCTTGAAGACGGTACCCGCCTTGTGCAGATCCATGACATTGCCGATGACTGGACACGCATCTGCAATGAATGGATATTGATCAGGGGAAACAGGGCAAAAAGTTTTTTCTTTCAGCACACCCTCTATTCCGGGCAGGAACTGAAGGACCGGATGGAGCAGGCAGGGTTCACCGGGATCAAGCTCTGCGGGGGATTAGACGGTTCTCCCTATGGCCCTGATTCAATTCGCCTGATTGCTGCAGGGAAAAAGCCCTGACATCATAGAAATAGTACCATTTGCATGAAAAGATCATACAATATGTAACGTTTGTTTTTCCAGAAATGTATATCCTGTATAGAGCAGAGCAGGTTTAGGGTATATCGGCCTGTTCTTCGGGAGATTCTCAATGAATGCATGTATTGATCTTTCTTCTGCTGTCAATCCAGCCTGCACTATGGAGCAGTACCTCACTGCACGGGGATGGCCGCTTGCCTATCTTTCAAGCAGGGCAGGGCTGTCAGTAAAGCAGATTCATGCCCTGCTGGCTGAATACACTCCGGTCACCGCTGATTCGGCAAAACAGCTTGCACAAACCTTTCACACCAGCCCAGATTTCTGGCTGAAGCTGGATGCCCGATACAGGCTGTTTCTTAGATTAAGCAGCATGGACAGCTAAAAGATGTCATGCCAGTTTCCATCATCCTCATCGTCTGATAAAAGCGTTTCGACCCAGTCCTGCCTATTGTATTTAATAATGCTTTGTGCAAATGCCATATCTCCCTTTGTGATTTCTCCCCGCTCATGGAGGAACTGGTAGAATTTGTTCAGGGTTGCACACATGGAATTAAGAGTCTTCTCCGTTGCCCACATGGCTCGCCTGATAAAAAAATCTGTCATAAATTCAGGAATAAAGCGTATGCCCTTTTCAGCGGAAGTCCCATAATGGTTGAACATGAAAATTATTAGGAAAAAGTAAATATTGGTATAGTGACGATCGACTGTTGAGCTGCTCATGCCCTGTGACTCCAGTTTGGACAAGAATGCTTCGATAAGATCTTCATTACGTTTCTGAAGCTCCTGATATTCGTCTGGTTCATCTGAAAAAATATCATCTGACATTCGATTTCTCCTTTACGGTGCAGATGTCTTATGATAATTGGAAATCATTTTCTTGGAAACACCTGCATGGGTCCTTATTTTGTTAAAACTGACATCAGGAAGTGCATCCAAGGAGGAGAGGTAAATTGACGAAAGTAACATCAGGTATTAATATATGCTGATACAAGGAGCTGTACATGAAGGACCTTCTCATGAGCCAGGCTGCGTCTCTTTATTATCATCAAGACATGTCTCAGCAGGAGATAGCCAAGTATCTGAAGGTCTCGAAGATGCATGTGTCAAGGCTTCTTCAGCGCGCAAAGGACTCAGGCATAGTCCATACCATGGTAACCCTTCCATTTGAGATTGATTCCGGTCTGTCACAGGCTTTGGCACGGCAGTTTTCCCTGCATCAGGCGTCGGTGGTACGCTGTGATGATCCGTCCAAGCTGAGGGACCTGCTTGCCCAGGCCGCCGCCTTTGATATCGTCATGGATATGCCGAGGGATACGGTAATCGGCATGGGAACCGGCAGCACCATCGGAAGCATCACCGAGCACCTTGCTGAAATACACACCGAAGGGGTGCATGTGGTGCAGCTCATGGGAGGGCTGCATGAAGTGCATGCAGGCAATCCCCTGACAATTATTCAGAGGACCTGTGAAAAGCTCTCAGCCCAGGGCACCTATATAACCTCTCCTGCGGTGGTCAAAGACCAGGAGTTCCGTGACAAAACCTTTGCGGATATTAAACGTAGCGGCATTACTGATCTGTGGGGTTCATGCAGGCAGGCCTATTTCGGCATCGGGTCCATTGAAACCGGGACCTTTTTTGCAGATCCCCTGAGAAACACTGAAGAAATGGAAATTATCAAAAAACATCATGCCGCAGGAGATATACTGGGGCACTGCTTTGATGAAGCAGGGAACTTCATCACCGACGGCCTGGAACAGCGTTTAGTCAGCATTCCATGTGAGATGCTTCGAAACATACCAAAGCGCGCTGCAGCTGCCGGAGGAAAAGAAAAGGCAGCAGCCATCACCGGTGCCCTGAAAACAGGAATGATCACCCATATGTACATTGATCATGAAACAGCCCGGATGATTCTCAAATAGCCCTGTTTATGTACAAGCTCATAGGCTGAATATTCTCAAGCATGCAGACATTCCAATAAGTAAACCCTTCTCAGGATTGATCAAGGACAATTAAACTACTGTTCTAACGACAATTCTTTTTCCCTGTTAATGCCTGTGAAGCCGGCATGATTGGAAAGAGTATCGAGACAGCTGAAAACGGCAGTTACACAGAATTGTTCAGGGCAGCTTGAGCGCATATTTGTTGTCTGTGAAGATTCCGTCAACACCAATTGATTCCATGTACCTGTACTGCTGCGGCGTGTTGACTGTAAACACCAGCACTAGGATGCCGAGGCTGTGGATTTCTTCGACTATTTCTTCGGTTACTGCGGAAATATCAATGTTGATTGACCATGGGCGGAGATTACCGATGATGCAGGAGATTTCTTGGGGGGTGCAGCTGATAATAGGAGAAATACGAACTTCCGGCATGATCTCCTGCACCTTGATGAGTTCTCTATGGTTAAAGGAAGAAATGATTACATCTTCAATTCGGACTCGCCCAGCTGCTGTCTCCTTTTTCAGCAGGGAGCATGCTGCTGAAGAAGAATTCTTGCCTTTTATTTCAATGTTCAGGGGTATGCTCCCCTGGATTTCTTGCAGGGCTTCCAGGAGGGTAGGAATTTTTTCTGT
>PWNW01000249.1 GCA_003557605.1 Spirochaetaceae bacterium | reverse complement strand
CGAAGGTGAACCACGGATACCTGGCACGATATGCTCAGTTTGTAACTTCCGCAGCCTCCGGTGCGGTGCTGAGGAAATAACGGGGAGGATTGAATCATGAAATTAACTGGTGCGCAGATAATTATAGAGTGTCTCAAGGAGCAGAAGGTAGATACGGTGTTCGGGTATCCGGGAGGGTCGGTGCTGAATATTTACGATGAGCTGTACAAGCACAGCGATGAAATTACCCATTACCTTACTTCCCATGAACAGGGTGCGGCCCACGCGGCTGACGGATACGCCCGGGCCACAGGAAAGGTAGGGGTATGCTTTGCCACCTCCGGACCGGGGGCAACCAACCTGGTTACGGGCATTGCAACGGCCTTTATGGATTCTGTTCCCATGGTGGCCATTACCGGCAATGTGCCGCTGGCCCTGCTGGGCAAGGACAGCTTCCAGGAGGTAGATATTGCAGGGATCACCATTCCCATTACCAAGCATAACTACATTGTGAAGGATGTGACCAAGCTTGCTGACATCATAAGAGAAGCCTTCTACATTGCCCGTGAGGGACGTCCCGGACCCGTGCTGATTGATGTTCCCAAGGACATTACCGCAGCAGCAGCGGAATTTGAGTTTCAGGAAGCTGTTCTGACCAGGGGAGACTACAGCAATTATGATGAAACTGACATTGACACTGCCCTTGATATGATCAGACAGGCCCAGAAGCCCTTCATTTATTCCGGAGGAGGGGTCACCAGTTCCGATGCTTCCGAGCAGCTGCTGAGTTTTGCCGAGAAGATTCAAGCACCGGTGAGCTGCAGTCTGATGGGGCAGAGCAGCTTTCCTGCCTACCATGACCAGTATACCGGGATGATCGGCATGCACGGGACCAAGGTTTCCAATATGGCGGTGTCTCAGTGCGACCTCCTGATCGTAGTGGGAGCACGGTTCAGCGACCGGGTAGTATCCCGGGCCGACCGGTTTGCACGGAAGGCGAAGATCCTTCATATCGACATTGATCCCGCAGAGATCAATAAGAACATCAAGACATACCATCATATTATCGGTGATGTGAAGCGGATTCTCGGTGAGCTGGAACGGCAGCTTGAACCAGCGGAATCCCAAGGATGGATAGAACAGATCCTTGCGTGGAAGCAGGAGTACCCTATCAGGGTGAACAGCCAGAACCGCCGTGCCAAGGAAATCATTGAGGTGCTCAGCGAGCTTACGGAGCATAAGGCGGTGATCGTTACTGAGGTGGGGCAGCACCAGATGTGGGCTGCACAGTTTTACGGGTACTATCTGCCCAGGTCATTCATCTCCTCCGGCGGGCTCGGCACCATGGGTTACGGAACCGGGGCCGCCATCGGCGCCCAGGTCGGACGGCCGGACCGGAAGGTGGTCAGCATTGCCGGGGACGGGAGCTTCAGGATGAACTGCAACGAGCTGTATACCGCGGCCCGATACAAGATACCCCTGGTGATTCTGATCATGAACAACCATACCCTGGGTATGGTCCGACAGTGGCAGACCCTCTTCTATGATAAGCGATATTCCCATACGGACCTTGACCATCCAGTAGACTGGGTCAAGCTTGCAGAGGCCTTCGGCGGTGAGGGATATGTGATAAATGAAGGTGATGAGATTGCTCCGGTGCTCAAGAAGGCACTTGCTTCCAATAAACCGGTGGTGGTTGACTGTCAGATACCGAAGGATGACAAGGTATTCCCGATGGTCCCGCCGGGAGCACCCATCGAGGACCTCATCCTCGATATGGATTCCCAGAATTAAAGCTTCAGACATCCCGCCGATTCGGCGGGATGTTCTCAATATATTGGTCATTTTTTCTCTGGTTTTTTTCTGAACTAGTGGTACAATTTGCGTATCCAATGAACCGTCAGGAGGGAGTGAATGGATGATGTAGACAGAGCCTTTCTGGGCCCGGATGATGATTTTGGCTGGGATGATGATCCTGATGATGACCTGCTAGATGATGATGATGACTATGAAGACGATGACGACTTTGATGACGACGACTACGACGATGAGTATGAATGGGAAGGCTGATCAGCGCTGAATCTCCGCAAAAGAATGCAGCCCCGGTAGCCCGGGGCTGCTGTATGTTTGATGTGTCTTTTCTTGTTACTTAAGATATAAATCTTTCACAGGATGAAATCCCATTACATTGGGAAACCAGCCTCCCCATACGGAGGTGTCAATCATGTTCCTGATATAGTAGGAAAAGTCCGGTGTTGTGCCTGCAACAAGTGCTTCAAAGAGTGCATCGGCTTTCTGCAGTGCCTCAACTCGGGCTTCGCCTTCCAGTCCCGCAGCTTCATTGATCAGAGCTTCAAATTCAGCGGCAATTGCCGGAACCTGATGGAAGTCTTCACGGCCGCGAACCCGGGGAAGTCTGTCTGCAGGAACTGCACTGATCCAGTCAACCTCGCCGAAATCGTACATTTCAAATGCCTCTGCAGCATCAGCTACCGGGAAGTACACTACTGCATCAAGAAATACGTTCTCAGCATCCCAGTAATGTGAATTGGGAGTCAGTGCGATAAAATCACCGGGTGCCCACATTTCAATCTTGAAGGCTCCGTTGACCACAACTCTGTCGGGCATGCTCCATCCGGCGCCATGGGTTTCGATGGCATGAACGGGGATGACCGCAAAAGCCGGTGCGGCAAGTCCTTCAACCACTGCTGGAACATCTCCAATCAGGGTCATACTGAAGGTTTTCTCGTCAACAGCTTCAATCTGCACTGCATCAGGTCCCGCTTCTCCGGTCAGGTATGCTTCAGCACCTTCAATAACCGCATAGTACCAGGCAAAGGGAGATCTGGTTGCCGGGTTCATGGCCCGCATCCAGGAGTCCACTACGGTCTGGGCGGTGATCGCTTCGCCGTCGCTCCACTTGGCTTCACGGAGGGTGAAGGTATACTCCAGCCCGTCGGGACTTACGGTCCAGGATTCAGCAAGTCCGCCTACGGCACGTCCGTTCATAGGATCGAATGCAAGAAGGCCTTCAAACAACGCCATACTCAGCTGCTGTTCGGAAGGACTGGCTGCCAGATGAGGATCCAATGTCCCGGGTTCTTCCCCGACAGCGATATAGAAATCACCGCCTGTCCTCTGGTCAGGCCGATCAGGGTCAGCAGCCCGTTCACGGGTCATATCAACCGGAGGTTCTACAACAGGAACTGGTTCCGGTTCTGGTTCCGGCTCAGGTACCGGTTCCGGTACTGGAGGCTCAGGAACTGGTTCCGGTTCAACTACTGGAGGCGGAACTGGTGCCGGTTCTTCTCTTCTGCAGGATGTGGTGAGGATGAGACCCGTAACAAGTATGACACAGAAAAGTACAGTCAAAAGTTTCTTCATATCTTCTGTCTCCTTAAAAGTATTTTAATTTCCTTAAGCTATAGATTATGATATATATGTGAATTACGCAAGGTGCAAACAAATATTTTTTCAGAGAGAACTGTATTAAAAGGGGGGGGTATGGTCAAACTTTTCCTAAAAACAGCCGGCAGGGGCACATTGATCTACGGGACTGCCCCCTGGTATCGTGCTGCCTTCGGCATTTTCGGCCTGGTGATCTTCACCGGCACCTATCTTTCCGGCAGTCAAGTCCCGTTTTCCTGGTTCAGTTTTCCTATGCTTTTTTCCTATTTCTGCATATTTGCGGCCCTCTATGAAGAAAAATGGCAGTTTATTCTTCCTGAAAGGCGCATCCTGCACCGCTACGGGGTCCTGGTGCTGGCAAAGACCCATGAATATTCCCTTGATGATGCTGACCACCTGCTGCTCAGGCAGTTCAGGAAAGGGGGGCTGTCATCATTCGGTCTCAAGGGGGGTTCCAGGAACGTTCATCTCTCCCTGCAGCTGGTCATGAAGCAGGGAGATCCGGTGGTTATAGAGCAGATATCGCAGCGGCGCTCGGCGGGGCAGACCGAAGAAGCTGCCCGGGCTGCCGCAGATCATCTAGGCATCCCCCTGAAAACAGAGAACCTTCCCCTCGGCCATTGACAGACCTCTGCGAGGTGTGGAGACTTACGGGTATGAATTATGTCTATATTGAAAACCTCGGATGTGCTAAAAACCAGGTGGATGCCGAGGTGATGCTTGCCCTGCTGACCGAAAGCGGCAGGTGGGCCCATACCGAGAACCCTGAACAGGCGGACTTGATTCTGGTGAACACCTGCGGATTCATCGAAAGCGCCCGGGAGGAGTCTATCACCGCCCTGCTGTCCCTTCGCAGCAGCTTTCCCGATGCCAAGGTAATGATGACCGGCTGTCTCTCAGAGCGGTATGCCGAGCTGATAGCAGAGGACCTCTTTGAAGCCGACGGATTCTTCGGGAACCGGGACCTTTCAGGGGTCCTCCAGGCCGCAGATGCAGTAATGGCCCAGCAAAGGGCTGTGGATCTGCCCAAGACCTACCGGGAACTTTCCGTTGACCGGGACCACCGCTTCTCCTTTCCCGGCAGCACCTACCTGAAGCTTTCAGAGGGGTGCAGCCACCGGTGCCGGTACTGCGCAATCCCCCTGATACGAGGGGACCTTAGAAGCAAGGCTGTTTCCGACGTGGTGAAGGAATTTCGCCTGGCCCTGGACCGGGGGATCTATGAGGTGAACCTGGTTGCCCAGGACCTGGCCGCCTTCGGCACCGAGTCCGGTCCCTCCCGGTTTCTGGAACTGCTGGAAAAGCTGCTTGCCCTGGACGGGGAGTTCCGAATCAGGATGCTCTACATACATCCCGACTATTTCCCGATGGAGCTGGCAAATCTGGCAAATACAGAGGAGAAGCTGCTTCCCTATTTCGATATCCCCCTTCAGCATGCTTCAGCTGATGTGCTTCGCGGGATGGGCAGGAAAGGGGATGCGGACGCCTACCTCTCCCTGATTGACACCATTCGTTCCCGCTGTGCCGACAGCGTCATCAGGTCGACGTTTATGGTGGGATTTCCGGGAGAGGGGGAGCGGGAATTCGATGAACTGATGCGGTTTGCCGAGGCGGCGCAGCTTGACTGGGCAGGGGTATTCGCCTATTCCCGGGAGGAAGGGACCCCTGCATACGGCGACCGGAAGGCCGGGGAGCACCGGAAGCTCCTGCGGGTCTTTGAGGAACGCTCAAACCGGCTCAGGGAGCTGGTTACCGGCATCTCCGAGTCCCGGCTTGACCGGTGGGTAGGACGATCCATGGACATCCTGATCGAGGAGGTCATTGCCCAGGAGGACCTGGCTATCGGCAGAGGGTTTCCCCAGGCTCCCGAGGTTGACGGCTCAGTGGTGGTCCGTGGTGCGGGACTGTCAGCAGGCACCGTCGTGCCCTGCAATATCGTGAAGCGGAACGGCATTGATCTGGAGGCCGTGCCGCAGGAGGGGCAGGATGACTGAGGAGTTCAATGAACAGCAGATGGAGGCGGTACAGACCCATGAGGGCCCGCTGCTGGTGCTTGCCGGTGCAGGGTCAGGAAAAACCCGGGTGATCACCGGAAAGATTGCCTGGAACATCACCCGGCTTTATCAGGATCCGGCTTCCATACTTGCGGTGACCTTCACCAACAAAGCCGCCGATGAGATGAGAAGCAGGCTGTCAATGATGATTGACCCGGTGCAGGCCTCCAGGGTGGTGATGAAAACCTTCCATTCCTTCGGCGCCTGGGTGCTGAGACGTCATGGGGATGTGCTGGGCCTGAACCGGGACTTCGTCATCTATGATGAGGAGGATTCCCTGACCCTGCTTCACGGGCTTTATCCTGAATACAAGCGCAAGGACCTAGTGCCCTTCATGAAAACCATCAGCAGGCTGAAGGACCAGTGCATTGGACCGGGAGAGGCTGTAGAGTCCGTAACCCGTGATCCCAGGATAGAGGAGATGTACCGTAGGTATCAGGGCCGACTGGAAGAGATGGGGAATGCAGATTTCGGCGACCTGATCACCCGGGTCATAGAACTGTTCCTCAAATCCCCCGACGTGCTCAATCGCTTTTGTCAGCGGTTCAGCACCGTGCTGGTGGACGAATACCAGGACACCAATACTGCGCAGTTTGAACTGCTGCGGATGCTCTGCCGGGAAGGGACCCACCTGTGCGTTGTGGGTGATGACGACCAGTCCATATACCGGTTCAGGGGAGCGGAGGTGAGAAACATCCTCCGCTTCCCCGACACCTTTCCCGGGACCAGGATTGTCAAGCTTGAGGAGAACTACCGTTCCACGGGAAGGATTTTAGCCATTGCCTCCGAGGTGGTGAAGCGAAATGCTTCACGCCACGAAAAGCAGCTCTGGAGCCGCCGCCCCATGGGCGCAAAGGCCCAGCTGGTCTTTGCCGAAAGTCATACTGCAGAGGCTGAGTTCTGCGCATCCATGATACGTCGTTGGGGAACCGGTGAAGGGGCAGCGATTCTTTACCGCACCAATGCCCAGTCAGCTGCTTTTGAAACGGTGCTTCTCCGGGAGAACATTCCCTACAAGATTGTCGGGGCTCTGCGGTTCTTTGAGCGGGAGGAGATCAAGGATGCCATGGCT
>PWNW01000367.1 GCA_003557605.1 Spirochaetaceae bacterium | reverse complement strand
GTCCGCACCGATGACCAGCTGCTGGGCGACAATAATCGGGGCCAGGCTGGTCTGGGTCACCACAAGGATCAGCATGGTGATGCCGAGACTGAAGGCAACAGGTATCCCGATGAGCAGACAGGCAAAGAAGTATCCAAGAAACCAGAACAGCATACCCTACCTCCGTACCAGCTTGCGAACTGATTCAGCAAGGCTGACCAGCTGCTCCAGGGCCATTACCACCGCCATCACCGGCGCGGCACCGTATACATAGGCCATCGAGACCCCTACCCCGGGACTGATGTACCGCCTGTTCAGCCACACAAGCCGAAACCCCCATCGTGCCCAAACGGCAAGAAACGCAATCACCCCAATGATGCCGATGATCTTCAATATCTCCTGCTTACGCTCCGATACATGGGAGATAAGCAGGTCCAACCCGATATGAGCGCCCCGATGCACCCCCGCTGCGGCACCGATGAATGTGAGCCAGATGAACATATACCTGGCCATCTCATCAGCCCAGGTGATCGCCCTGCTGAGAAAATAGCGTCCTATCACATTGCCGAACACCAGGACCACCATCACTGCCAGAAGCAGTGCCAGCATCACCTCAAGCACCTTAAAGATCCAGCGTCTTGCACCTTCCAGATATTGTTCCATTGTTTCCTGCCCTTCCTTCTCAGAAGCATGCAGCAGCACCCTGACAGTGCTGCTGCAGCTCATCGTTTGTTAATTATCAAGTGACAGTATTGTATCAATAAACTGCGGAGCCCAGTCATAATTTGCTGCAAAATTGTTCCGTACAGACTCGGTGGCGGCCCTGAATTCAGCAACGTCCGGGTAGGAGATCTGAACGCCCTCAGCCTTCACCAGCTCGATGAGCTCATCGGTTGCTTCCTCAAGCAGTCTTCTCTGAAGCACCGCCGCTTCATCAGCAGCTCTCTGGAATATTGCCTGATCTTCGGCAGAAAGGGAGTTCCAGAGGTCCATGTTCATCACGATGGATCCATGGCTGAACATGTGGTTGGACATTGCCACATGACCCTGGGCTTCGAAAAACCGGGATGCATGGAATGTTGCAAGGGGATTGTCCTGTCCGTCAATCACCCTGGTGGACAAAGCATTGTACAGCTCGCCGAACCCCATGGCGACAACTTCAAATCCCAGTGCCCGGGCAGTGTTGATGTACACCTGGTTTTCCGGCATCCTCATCTTGATCCCCCGGGTGTCCGCCACGCTTTCTATCGGCCGTACGCTGTTGGAGAAGACCCTGAAGCCGTTTCCAAGCCATGCAAGCACCTTGATTCCCGCATCGGCGAAGTCTTCTGCAACCTGGTCCCCGATTTCACCGTCAAACACTCTCCAGACATGATCAAAATCAGAGAAGAGAAAGGGAAGCTCAAGGGCGCCTATGCGCGGATAGGTGGCAGAAAGCAGTCCTCCTGCAACTCCCATTTCGATAGTTCCCAGCTGAACACCCTCGGTAAGCTCACGTTCCGCACCAAGGCTGCTGCTGTCATACACTTCAACATTGAACCGGCCGCCGCTTTCCTCTGCCACCATGGGGGCAAAGACATCCCGGAGGGCAATATTGACCGGGTGGGACGGTGCATAGAAGTTTGCAATCTTAATTTCTTTGACTGCATCAGCCTCGGCCCTGCCTGCAGCAGCCAGTCCGGTAGAGAACACCAGGCCCGCTAAAACAAGCCCTATACACAGCACTTTCAATCGTCTATTACGCATGATAACCTCCTAACATGCAATCTGCAGTAATTATGTTGTAATTATACTTCATATTTTGTAGTTGTAAAGACTATTTTCAAAAATATCATCATATTTTTATCAGTATCTGCATCATTCTCCGGCAGTCTTTTAAAAGATTACTACGTCACATTTGTATTTATTGGCATAGTTTCTATCTTATTCTGTCTGCACCATACTATATCTCAATGCATACATAGATTTGTATTTTTATTACAAATTAAGTTGACATATGCCAATTTCAGTTGTAGCATTACAACATATTATGTTGCCAAAGGAGTAAATCATGAAAAAAATCTTAGTTGTCCTGCTTGTTCTTATCTGTGCAGGTTCTGTCCTGTTTTCACAGGGACAGAAAGAAACAGAAGAAACCTACGTCATCCGTGTTGCCTACGGGACTGCCGGAGGACCGATCCATGAAGCGGCACTGGAATTTGAGAGAATTATTGAAGCGGCCGATCCGAGAGTTGATGTTCAGGTGTTCCCGGGCGGACAGCTTGGTTCTGAGGGAGAAATTATCGGACAGCTTCAGGCCGGAATTACCGACATGCTTCCCACCACCACCGGACCGCTGGGGCCCCACAATCCTATCTACTATGTTCTTGAGTCCCCCTTCGTATTTCTCAATGAACAGCAGGCAGATGCGGTACTTGACGGCGAACTTGGCGATGTATTTCTCAAGGGACTGGAACCTATCGGACTCATCGGTCTGGCATTCTGGGAAAACGGGTTTCGCCAGCTTACGAATAATGTGCGCCCCGTCATCACACCTGACGATTTGCGAGGCATTAAGCTGAGGGTCCAGCAGAACCAGCTGCACATCAACTACTTCCGCAGCCTCGGAGCTGATCCTACTCCCCTTGCCTTTACCGAGGTATATAATTCCCTTGCAACCAATGTGGTCGACGGACAGGAAAATCCCTATTCACTGATAGCAACCAACAAATTCTATGAGCAGCAGAGATACCTTTCCCAGACCGACCATGTCTATTCTGCCGTTCCGGTATTCTTTTCTGAACGAAAATGGAATGCCCTTCCCGAGGACATCCAGGAACTGGTGGCAAAGACCGTCTATGATCTGCGCATCTGGCAGAGAAACAGGGGACGGGAACTGCAGAACGAATATATTGATGAAATTCAGCAGCGCACAGAGGTGCAGTTTCTTACGGATGCGCAGAAAGCTGAGTTCCAGAAACGTGCGGCTTCGTCCTATGAATGGGCAGCGGCCCAGTATGGAGACACCTATTCAAATCTGCTGAATCAGGTGCTTGAGGCTGCCGCAAAATAATAGATTCCTGTGCTGTGCGGCATGATGCGGGGAAGACATCTTTTCATGATGATCTTCCCCGTCTTCTGCATAGTGCCGACATCCTGCAACAAGCAGAATAGGAGCTGTATACGATGAAACCATGGGGAAGACTTCTGCAGAGATTGGAAATCGCTGTACTGCTGATTCTCGGCATTGCAGCGGTAATGGTCATGTTCGGAAATTCTGTTGCCCGGTATGTATTCCAGCACTCCTTCACCTGGGCTGAAGAGGTGGTACGGATACTGTTTGTATGGTCCATGTTCATTGCTATTACCACAGGATTTATCAGGAACCAGCATATCGGATTTCTCTCTCTGGTGGGACAAAAGCCATGGCTGTGGTTCACAAGCAGGATTATATACAAAGGGGTTCTGGCATATGTGGGGTATGTAGTCGCCTACTACGGCATGAGCTACAACTCCCTGGTAGGGCATGTGCCCCTTGCGGGAACTAATTTCCCGACAGCGCTGTTTCTTATTCCAGGCATCATTGCCGGCTTTGCCTGGATGATTATCGGAGCAGCAGGTTTTATTCAGCTGGTCACAGCTGCAGTCAGACGCCGTTCCATCAACCTGAACGTACCGGAGGGGAAATAACCATGAATACTCTGTTTTTGTATTTCGGACTCTTCGGTCTCTTCTTTGTCGTCGGCACCCCGATCATTCTTGCACTGGCGGTGGCGGCCATCGTGGTGCTCCTGATGAACAATATGGACCTCCTGATTTTCGCCCAGAAGTTTGTCGTCTCAATGGACAACTTCGGCCTGGTGGCCATGCTGTTTTTCATTCTCGCCGGCGAGATCATGAACGGAGGGGGGATGACCCGGCGAATTATCGCCGGTGTATCGAAGATGATAAAAGGGATTCCCGGAGGGCTTGCCATCATTGCGGTCATCTCCTGCAGTCTCTTTGCCGCTATAAACGGATCAGCCATTGCAACAGCTATTGCCATCGGATCTATCCTCTATCCCGCCATGGTGAAGCAGGGATACGGAAAGGCATTCTCCGCAGCGGTCATTGCCGCAGGCGGCATCATCGGACCGATCATCCCGCCGTCAATTCCCATGATTGTGTACGGATCCACCACCGGAGACTCCATCGGAGCACTCTTTTCCGGGGGCATTGTTCTAGGGGTGCTCATTGCCCTGGCTGAATGCATCGTTATCTACATCATTTCGAAAAAACGCGGTTACGGGGTGAACACTGAAGCCATTGATTTCGGAGACACCAAGGGGCTGATCTGGGCATTAATATTCCCGGTCCTCATATTCGGAAGCATTGTGGCCGGCATTATGACCGCGACAGAAACCAGCGCATTTGCCGTGTTCTATGCATGGTTCATCGGTACCTTCGTCTATAAGGAATTCAAGCTGAAAGATGTCCCTGCAATGATCAAGCGGGCCATGATCAGTTCCGGAGTGGTGATGGGGATTGTGGGGGCAGCCACAGCAGTAGCCTGGGTGCTCACCTATGAGCGGGTCCCGCAGCAGGTGACCGAGGCGATGGTGGCAGGAATCGGATCGAGCAGCATCTTCATGATCGTTTCATTTGCCATCCTCCTGCTCATCGGCATGATCATGGACCTCACACCGGCAATCCTGATCCTGACCCCTATCTTCATGGGCCCGGTCCTGGCATTCGGGGTTGATCCAATATATTTCGGCGTATTCTTCTGCAGCGTGCTGACAGCAGGCCTGGTGACTCCCCCGGTGGGAACGCTGATTTACACCAGCTGCTCCACTTCCAACAAGGGATTTACCGAAGTGGTGAAGGAACTGTTCCCCTTCATGATTGCAATTTACATCATGCTGCTCATAACTGCGGTATTTCCCGGCATCATTACCTTCCTGCCGAAACAGGTGTTCCGCCTATACGGGTAAGATAGATGGTGCATACTGCATGCACTGGGCTGCTCGGCTGCCTTGACGGTTCTTTCCGCAAGGCAGTCTGCATCCCTTTCCCATGAACACCCTTTGATTTACAGAGAAAAATGTGTATAAACAGATATATTCAAGAGACCGCTTAGGGGGTGCAGCCGTATGCGTGACAGAAAACCGTGGCCTGCAGATGATATGATTCTGTTCGGGGGAGACTACAATCCGGAACAGTGGCTCGACAGACCTGATATCCTTCAGGAGGACCTCAGACTGATGCAGGAGGCAGGGGTAACGGCAGTGAGCCTCGGGATGTTTTCCTGGAGCTCCCTGGAACCTGAAGAGGGGGTATTTACCTTTGACTGGATGGAAAGGGTCATTGACAGCCTGCACCGCTGCGGCATCTTTGTGTTCCTCGCAACCCCTTCGGGGGCAAGACCGAGGTGGATGGCCCGGAAATACCCCGAGGTGCTGCGGGTGCAGCCCGACGGAACCCGGAATCTCTTCGGAGGAAGGCACAACCACTGCTTCAGCTCTCCTGTATACCGGGAAAAAACAGGAATTATCAACAGGGAGCTGGCAAAGCGTTTCGGCGGTCACCCTGGGGTGATCCTCTGGCATATATCTAATGAGTACAGCGGTGAATGTCACTGCAGTCTGTGCCGGGAGAACTTCCGCAGCTGGCTGAAACAGCGCTTCGAAAGCCTTGAAGAGCTCAACAAGGCCTGGTGGACATCATTCTGGTCCCATACCGTAACTGACTGGTCCCATATTGACCCGCCGGCTCCCCATGGAGAGCAGAGTCTCCACGGACTCGCCCTTGACTGGAAGCGGTTCGTCACCCATATGACCGTCGACTTCATGCACCATGAGGTTTCAGCCCTGAGGGAAGCTAGTTCTTTTCTGCCGGTAACCACCAATATGATGCCGGGGTGCAATGAGCTGTACCGTGACCCGGGGCTGGACTACTGGAAGTTCCAGGACCTCCTTGACATTGCCTCCTGGGATTCCTATCCGGCGTGGCATCTTCCGGGATACCGCTCCCCCTATCTGGAGGATTCTGATGTTCCCCCGGATGACTACCGCCGGGCATCGGAGGAGGCATTTCACCATGACCTGTTCCGCTGCCTTGGGAAAGGACGGTTTCTGCTGATGGAAAGCACCCCCTCCATCGTGAACTGGCAGCTTCGCTCAAAGATCAAGAAACCGGGGATGATCGTCCTGGCAGGGCTCCATGCGGTAAGCCACGGCTCCAGTTCAGTGCAGTTCTTTCAATGGCGCAAAAGCCGGGGAAGCAGCGAAAAGTTCCATGGAGCATTCCTTGGTCATGATGCAGCCGAAGCAGATGCAGGGCCAGGCCGTTCCCGGGTCTTCCGGGAATGCTGTGACCTTGGACGCATACTGGGAGACATCAAGGAGGTTTCTTCAGCTGCCTATGCCGCAGAGACAGCACTGCTGTACAGCTGGGAGAACCGCTGGGCCTTTGAGAATGCGAAAGACGCAGTCAACGGCCCTGCAAAGGGATTCTTTGAAACCCTGAAGCGCCATTACTACGCCCTCTGGGCCCAGGGCATCTCAATGGACATTCTGTCGGGGGATGAAGATGCTTCGGTGTTTGCAGGGAAAAAGCTGATAAT
>PWNW01000037.1 GCA_003557605.1 Spirochaetaceae bacterium | reverse complement strand
TCCATTCCTCTTCCGATCCATATCGGCTCTTCCTGATCAAGTGAGACCAGGACGCACTGATGCACATAAAAACTCCACCCGTCATATCCCGTAAGGTAGTTCATATTTGCCGGATGGCTGACCAGCAGCAGATCTATGCCCTTTTCCTGCATGGAATGTTTCGTCTTTTCAATACGCTTCAAATATTCCTGTCTGGTAAAGACTGACATCTTCATCCTCCTTCACAATTACATAAACCCGTCAAATCGCCGTTTCACCACCGACGAATACACATAATCAATCATGGTGACATAATCAAATACAGGAAGGCCCACAGCTTCCTGAACCACTGCAGCATAGGGCGGCAGCAGACTGCATTCCAGCAGGAAAGCCCCGATGCTGTTTTCCTGCTTCAGTTCCAATGCACGAAGCACAACCGCCTGTTCAATTTCTGATGCATCAAGGAAGCCTGTCTCTTCCACCACCGCCTGCCTAAAGGGAACTGAGTCTTCCAACCCCCTGACAGCAAGCCGCTTCTGCAAATCCAAGCTGACTCCAGCGGAGCTAAGAACCTGTGAACTGAGGGATGCGGAGTCTGCAGTTAATATGCCGATCTTCTGCCTGCTCCCAATGATCTGTGAAATGAACGGAATCTGCATCAGACTTGAGAGAAAGACCGGCAGCAGCAGCTCATCTGCAAGCTGCTGCTGATGGACTGCCAGAAACCCGCAGTCCCCGGTTACTGCACGGACACCTTCCCGTTTCAGTTCAAACGCCGCTTTCCTGACCTTTTCGTACAATGACAGGTCTCCGGAAAACAATCTCTCAACAGAAGACCCTTCAATCCTCTGGAATCTCACTGGGTACCGGTAGGTAGTGGCATTTGCCACATCACCCGGGATGAAGGGCACATAGTTCTCTATGAGAAGAATCCCTATTGCCTCCCCGTAGCTCACCTGCCCCTTGCGAACCTCATAGCGCATCAGCACCGCTCCTACAGTCTGGCCATTGAAGGCAGCCAGGTTGCAATACCCGGGAAGAGAATGATCAGCACCGTTGAGAGTATCAGTATCAAGATAAACGGCGGCGTGTGCCTGATAACCTCCAAATAGGGCCTCCTGAATATCAGCTGAGCTGTAAAGATATCACACCCGAAGGGCGGGGTAGCTGAACCGATAGCTGCCTGCAGCACCACCAGCGTTCCCAGAAGGATCGGATCTATTCCAATGGAGCGCACATAGGGCTGAAAGATCGGACTCAGCACATAGATGGCTACAATTGGATCGACAAACATACAGGCGACAAAGTAGGATATCACCACAATAATTATCAAGTGAAGTTCAGTGGGATTCTGGCCAATAATCGCCGGCATAAACTGCTGGGGAAGCCTCAAAAAGCTGATAAGCCATGAGAAAGCCTGTCCTGCACCTACCAGAATGAACACAACCCCCGTAATAATCCCCGCATCAAGCACTGCAGTGATGAACTTTCTCCAGGTGAGGGTCCGGTAAATTGCTCCCTCAAGGAGCAGTGCATAGGCAACAGCCGCAGCAGAAGCTTCTGTAGGACTGAAGATCCCGGCATAGATTCCACCCACAATGATAAGTGGGAAACCCAGTACAAGCACCCCCTCCTTCATAGCAACAAGCTGTTCCCTCCGGCTTGCCTTCGGCATGATGCCGATTTTTTTCTGTCGGGAATAGAAAAACACATAGATGGAGAACAGAAAAAATATCAGCAGCCCCGGACCGATTCCGGCAAGAAACAGCTTCCCCACTGATGTGCTTGTCACAACCCCATAGACAATAAATCCTATGCTCGGAGGGATAAGCAGAGCAATGTCACTTGAGTTAATGATCAGCCCCAAGGTAAAGGGACTGGAGTATCCTGCCTTAAGCAGCATGGGCCTCATGGTTCCGCCGATGGCGGCTACTGTGGCCTGTGTCGAACCTGAAACTGCACCGAAGAGGGTGCAGCTGGCATTGGTGGTAATTGCCATTCCTCCGGGAATGTGGCCCATAAATACCCTGATCATGTTGATCAGCCGCTTTGCCGCCTGTCCTGAAGTGATGATGTTTGCACCCAGGATAAACATCGGCACGCAGACTAACGCCGGTGGTATGAAACCGGAAATAATCTGCTGCACCACAATCTGGGTGTTCATCATAGGCATCTCTATACCGAGGTACAGCAGCAGGGACCCCAAAATAACAATCATGAAAGGAAAGCCCAGAAGGAGCATACCTATCATTGTGATCCACATCATATTCATGCTGTTACTCCTCCTGTTTTTGTGTTTCTTGGGCAATCATCACAGCTTCATCCTCATACTCACTCTGCTGCTCCGGTGACAGCCAGACGTCCTTTTCAACAATATTCTTTATCAGCGTTCTGACATATTGAAATCCAGCCATAAAGAATCCAATTGGAGCTATGATGAGAAACGTCCAGTACGGTGCCCTTAGAGACGGTGTTGTCTGTCCCCGAAACCGGACAATATCCATATACTGATATGCATGGTATGCAAGAATAAACATAACCAGTGCACTTATCGATGACATAAGGATGACAAATATCTTCTCCAGCTTAGGAGGCATAGCCTCCAAGATCGCCCCCATCCTAATATGCCGAGCTTTCCGGGCTGCATAGCTGGTGCCGACAAACGTAACCATGATGATGAGAAACTGAGCTGCTTCCTCAGCGAAATAAATACTTCGGAAAAAAGACCTTGCAACCACGTTTGCTATCAGCAGCACAGCAAGCAGAGCCGTACTGAGAGAGATAATGGTCACCTCCAGCCGGTCAACAACTACTGCAGCCACGGACCCTGCTTTTTTCCACACCTTGATAAATTTTCCTTCGGTGCCCCTCTTTTGTTTACTCATTGGTTTTACCTTTCTGAATCATTACGGAAACCCGGGCATGAAGCCCGGATTTCCCCTTGATTTACTGGTTTGATTACAGCCCTAAAGCTGCTTTTGCGTTTTCAATATCGTTGAGCAGTGCTTCGAGCATTACATCGGAATCGGGTCCGCCGATTTCCGGAAACCTCGGATACACTTGAGTTCTGGTAATTTCTCTCAGTTCAGCAATCTGGTCATCATCAAATTCAACAAAGGTAATGCTTGGCCGCTCCGCCTTGATCTGCTCAAGGTCCCGGGCATTTTTCTCATCAATCCACTGAGCGGATTCAATTACGACGTTTGCCCAGTAATCTCTCATCAGCTGCTGTTCATGTTCAGGCAGAGAGTCAAAAAACTGCATGTTAACTGTGGGTATGCCGAGAAACGGCTCTGCCCAGAGCTGCACAAAGTATTCAGTTACTTCATAAAACCCCATGCTGTAGTTGGCAAACATCGGCTGAATCTGGGCATCAATCAGTCCAGTCTGAAGAGCACTGTAAATTTCACCGTAGGACATTGGAGTAGGATCCATACCGAAGGCAAGATAATTTCTGTTGAGCATCTGTGAACCCATGATCCGTGTTTTCAGTCCCCGCAGGTCTGCTGGCTCATAAACAGGATACTTTGAAGTAATCCACTGCCAGCCTTCATAAAGTATTCCAAGCGGAACAAGACCGTTCTGGCGGAATTTTTCTTCCAGCATCACCATGTAGTCACCGTTCTGAACAACCCATTCAAGAACTTCAGGAAGGTTATCTCTCGGCCAGACATAGTGCAGTGCAAGGGCATTGGCCTGGGAGACAAATGCGCTGATCCATGCATAGTCTGAAAAGACAAATTCCACAACACCAAGCTGTGCAAGTTCGTTAATATCGCGGGTATCACCCAAGGTTCCGAAGGGATACACATCAATTGTTATTCTTCCGTCAGTCTCTTCGTACATGAATTCTGCGAAGTTCTCCGCCCAGACGGTCATGAAATCACCTTCAACCTCCTCAGATGCAAGGCGCGCATGTACCGTGTCGGTAGGATCCGCTTCACGCTGTCCTGCAGAGAACAGCATGCCTGCCGGAACAAGAAGTGCCAGCACAACAAAAAACAAAAACATTTTTCTCATAATAAATCCCCCTTAAAAAATATAATTCTTCAATGTTTCATTGAATTCCTTCTTCTGTGTATTGCTTCTGTTCACCTCCTTTGTATCTTCAACGTCAATATGCATCAGCACCTATGAGTTCCTTTGAAAAAACTTCAGGGCACCTGAAACGAGAAACTCAACCCCTGTGGAGAGAGTCTGCTCATCTATGGTAAAACGCGGATTATGATGCGGGTATGTGCTGTGGGCCTCCTCCCGCGCAGTACCAATAAATGCAAATACTGAAGGAACACGGTCCGCAAAAGCTGAAAAATCCTCGCAGGCCATTGAAGCGTGCTCCACCACCTGATCTTCTCCGACTATTTCCTTAGCAGCATCATTTGCAAGAGATGCCATCATGCTGCTGTTTACCACCGCATCGTTTTCATGCTCAATATGAACAGAGCAGGAGCATCGGTGAAGGCTGCACACCTTCGATACCAAGCTCCGAAACTGCTCAGTGGGGTTTTGGTCTGGTGAAGCAGCATAGAGATACCGAATTGTCCCCTCAAGAACAACCTCATCTGGAATAATATTATTCTTAGTCCCCCCTTGAATCTTTCCAAACATAATAACCGTTGATTTCATTGGGGATATCAGGCGGGTTTGGATTCTCTGGACGCTCTGAACAACATCTGCTGCAGCAATTACCGGGTCAACGGCACTTTCCGGGTATCCGGTATGGCCCCCCTTTCCGGTAATCCTGACAGAAAATACATCCATAGATGCCGTGACGGCACCAGCTTTTATTCCGATGGAACCGCTGGGCAGCGGGGTCCAGATGTGGAGCCCCATAGCAGCATCCGCTCGGGGACGTTCAAGCACCACCTGCTCTATCATGGCTTCAGCTCCGGCAATTTCCTCATTAGGCTGAAACACAAATTTGACAGTTCCCTCCATGGATTCACGCATCTGACAGAGTATCTTTGCTGTAACCAGCATCATTGCCATATGTGCATCATGGCCGCAGGCATGCATCACGCCATGATGCTTAGAAGCATATGAAAAGGTGTTTTCTTCCTGCAGCGGCAGGGCATCCATATCGGCACGAAGCAGAAGCACTGGGGAAGGTCGCCTTCCCTCAAGCACTGCAGTTACCCCGGTCCCCGCACATCGCACGGTCTCCAGTCCCAGTGCCTGGAGATACTGTTCAACTACTTCAGCGGTACGAAACTCCTGAAACCCAAGCTCCGGATATGCATGAAAATCCCTGCGCAGGGTGATGAGTTCCTCGGTATATGCCGTTACGGTGTCACGAATATTCATTTACTTCACCAGATTTCTCTCTATCAGCTTTTCTGCTATCTGGACCGCATTCAGGGCAGCCCCTTTTCGAACATTATTTGATACACACCAAAGATTAATGCCGTTTTCTACACTAAAATCTTCACGAATCCTGCCCACCATAGTCAGGTCCTCATGATCACTCATCAGAGGAGTGGGATACATCTCCTGGACAGTGTCGTCAATAACCTTGATTCCCGGTGCCTTGGAAAGTATAGCAGCGGCTTCTTCAGCGGTAAGCTTCTTTTCAGTCTCAATGTTGATAGACTCCGAATGCCCGTACCAGACCGGCACACGCACGCAGGTGGCAGTCACCTTAATATCAGGACTGAGCATCTTCCGGGTCTCATTCACCATTTTGTATTCCTCTTTGGTGTACCCATGGTCTTGGAATACATCAATATGAGGAATGCAGTTAAACGCAATCGGCTGGTTGTAGGCTCTGCAGGTGCTCACCTTCCCTTCAGAGAGCATCTCTGCAGCCTCATCCCTGAGACCGTCCATGGCCTTCTTTCCGGACCCTGATACCGCCTGATAGGTTGATACAACCACTCTCTTGATGCCGGCGGCATCATGCAGCGGTTTCAGCACTACCAGCATTTGGGTGGTGGAGCAGTTCGGATTTGCAATGATACCCTTATGCCAGTCAAGATCTTCGGGGTTTACCTCAGGTATTACCAGAGGGCAGTTCGGATCCATTCTCCAGTAGGAACTGTTGTCAACAACAACAGCTCCCTCATTGACAGCAAAAGGTGCCAGATAAGAACTTGCCTGGCCCCCCGCTGAAAATATTGCAATGTCAACTCCCTTGAATGCCCCTTCCTTTGCTTCCTTGGTTGTCCAGATTCTTCCCTGGAAGGTTATCTTTTTTCCGGCCTGTGAAGCGACATCAAGAGGAACAAGCTCAGCAACCGGAAAATTTCTCCTGGCAAGGGTGGATATCATTTCCGTTCCAACTACCCCAAGTGCGCCGACAACAGCTACGGTATATGCTTTTCTTGCCATATCGCACCTCCTCAGGAAATCTTTCCTTCTTCCAGATCCCTGATGACTCCAGCAAGCACATCAATTCCCTTCATCAGCAGTTCTTCAGTAATAACCAGCGGAGGCAGCAATCGGGCAACGTTGCTGTGGTGGCCTCCCACCTCTATCATTACTCCCCGCTGGTGAGCATATTTTCTTACCTTCTTTGCCAGTTCGGAGGAGGGCTTACGGGTCTTCTTATCCTCAACCATCTCAAGGCCCATCATGAGACCAATTCCCCTCGCTTCCCCGAGAATTTTTGATGATGCCTCCAGTTCCTTGAGTC
>PWNW01000199.1 GCA_003557605.1 Spirochaetaceae bacterium | reverse complement strand
CATGGCTCCGGCAATAACCTCTGCGGTCCTCTCAAGGATTTCCATGGGATCATGTTCCACCCACCCCGGTTTCGGGTATATCTGCCGGTGCTCCAGCTGGTGTGAATACCTGGGCTGCCCAGTTTGGTCAAAGAGGATGCACCTGGTGCTGGTGGTGCCTTGATCAATCGCTGCGACATAGATTTCCTTGGACATAAATGCTCCTTACTGATGAAGTTTCACTCTTTGTCCCAGCAGTATAAACGAGAACGTGAAAAAAAACAAACTTTCCCGGTTCTGCCCCTTTTTTCTTCTCCCCCTGCACTCTATAATAGAGCCCAGATGACTCAAACAATCTCTGAAGAAAAGCGGCAGGTACGTTCTGCGGTAATGAAATCCATTTCACAACTCACTCCTGAAGAGATTCAGGAGAAGAACCGGCTCTTTTTTCGGCATTTGATGATGTATCCTCTCTGGAAACGGTGCAGTGTCCTCTTTGCCTTTGTGTCAATGAAGGATGAGATTGATACGTCCCAGGTCATCAGCCAGGGCATTGCCGACGGCAAGCTCATTGCCCTGCCCAGAATAACCGAAGGGACCATGAAATTCCATGTCCTGCCGCCGGGTACAAAGGCTAAATACTATGACCGGTTTCTCGAAGAACACCCCTACGGGTTCAGCCAGCCTCGGGAGGAACTCCCGGTGATCCAGCCGTCCGCTTACCTGGTAAGCCTGATGCTGGTTCCGGGAACCGCATTTGACGCCTTCGGCAACCGTCTTGGAAGGGGCAAGGGATACTACGATTCCTACATTGCATCCTATGAATCGGGACTGCATACTCTAGGTGTCTGCTTTACCGAACAGTGCATTGAGAAGATTCCGGTTGACGGGGGAGACAAAAAAATAAGAGCCCTTATAAGTGACTCCGGAATTTTATATCAAAAAATGTAGCGAAATGCTGTTCTGCCATCATATGCAGGAAATCCAGGCATCTCTGTTCTTTTTCGTCTGAAAAGTCAGCATCACCGGCATGGCTGATCAGTTCCTCCCGCACATCCGTGACCTTCACAAACCTCATGATGGCAGCCAGGGTCTTCAAGTATTCCACCTGACGGTAGGGAGAACTTCCAATGACAAACAGCAGGTGCACGGGTTTCCCGTCCGAGGCCTGGTAATCTATGCCTGTCTGGGACAGGCCAAGTCCGACACGAATTCGGCCGACATCCCGCACCTTGCCGTGAGCAATGGCGACACCTCGGCCTATTCCTGTGGACTCTACCAGCTCCCGCTGTATGACTGCTTCTATGAACCGGTCCTTGTTCAGCAGGTTCTCAAACACTGAACAGTGATCAACCACTTCCCGAATTGCGTCAAATTTATTTCTTCCCTGCACACAGCAAATCACATCACGGTATTCAGTCACAACAATCCCTACTGCTGACAGTATAGTTCATTACCAGCTCAAGTTCAATCATGCTCCCGGGCAAGTCTCGCATTGATGGATTCTGCCGCCTTTCTCCCCTGCCCCATGGCCAGGATTACCGTAGCAGCTCCAAGGACAATATCACCTCCAGCATAGACCCGGTCAATGGACGTGCTGCAGTCCTCTTCGTTGATAATAATGTTTCCCCACTTGTTCACCAGCAGTCCATCGGTAGTTTTTTCCAACAGGGGGTTGGAATCATTTCCAATGGAAACGATCACCGTATCAACCGGGATTTCCCGCTCACTGCCCTCAATGACCACTGGGCGTCTTCTGCCTGAGTCATCGGGTTCACCGAGACGGTATGAGAGCACCTCCATAGCCCGTACATGCTGCTTCTCGTCCCCGAGAATTCTCTTGGGGCTCTGCAGCAGGAGGAACTCCACTCCCTCCTCTTTTGCATGGGCAACCTCTTCAACCCTGGCGGGCATCTCCTTCTCAGTTCTCCGGTAGACGATGTACACCTTGGCCGCACCAAGGCGGACTGCGGTACGAGCCGCATCCATCGCAACGTTTCCGCCTCCGAGGACAGCTACAACCTTTGACCGAATGATCGGAGTATCAGCATTCTCCTCATCATAGGCCTTCATGAGGTTGCTTCTGGTGAGGTACTCGTTGGCGCTCAGCACCCCGACGAGATTCTCTCCTTCAATATGCATGAACTTCGGCAGTCCAGCTCCGCTGCCGATGAACACCGCATCATACCCGTCCTCTTCAATCAGGTCACGAAGTTTCCTGGTCCTGCCCACCAGGAAATTGGTCTTCAGGGCAACACCCATCTTCTTCAGATTGTTAATTTCCTGCTCCACAATTGCCTTGGGAAGTCTGAACTCCGGGATGCCGTACACCAGCACGCCTCCGGGCTTATGGAATGCCTCAAGCAGGGTCACCTCATGACCGGCCTTGCGGAGGTCCGCAGCCGCGGTAATCCCTGCAGGCCCTGACCCGACAACCGCCACCTTTTTCCCGGTGGAAGGGGCAGCCTCGGGCATCACCGCCTCACCTCTTTCCATCTCAAGGTCCGCCACATACCGCTCAATGCGCCCGATAGAGACGGCCTTGCTGACGTCTTTATGCATCTTGCCTAAGGTGCAGGTCTCCTGGCACTGAGTTTCCTGGGGGCAGACCCTCCCGCATATTGCAGGAAGCAGGCTGCTTTCCTTTATCACCGCCAGGGAGGCGGCAAAATCTCCGTTTTCGGCATGTTTAATGAACCTGGGTATGTCGATGGCTACAGGGCACCCTTTAATGCAGGGAGCTGTACGGCACTGCAGGCACCGCATTGATTCCAGCCTCGCCTGGGCTTCAGTATACCCCTGGGCCACCTCCTCCATATTCCGGATGCGCTTGCCGGCATCCTGGGACGGCATATCCTGGGAGGGGATTGCCGCTCGTTCTTTGTTTTTCAGTTCCTTCCCTTCAAGGGAAGCAAGATATGTCTTTGCCTGTGCGTCAAGGGTGCTGCGGTCATGCATTATGTTCCTCCTCAAGCTGCAGATCAAGGTGACATGTATGGTGATCATCCTCCTCTCGGGCACGGTATGTCCCAAGGCGAAGCATCATATTGTCAAAATCAACCAGATGGCCGTCAAATTCAGGACCGTCAACACAGACAAACTTGGTCTCTCCGCCGACGGTGACCCTGCATCCTCCGCACATCCCTGTTCCGTCAACCATAATGGTGTTCAAGGATACCATTGTCTTGATGCCGAAGGGCCTGGTAGTTTCTGCGCAGAACTTCATCATAATCGGAGGGCCGACTGCCACCACCAGGTCGGGCTTCCAGCTTTCACACAGTTCCTTCAGCGGTTCGGTCACCAGCGCCTTCCTGCCCCGGCTCCCGTCATCGGTGCAGACGATCAGCTCGTCGGCCAGGGCTCCCATTTCCTGCTCCAGGATCACCAGTTCCTTGTTCCTGGCCCCGATAATGATCTTCAGTTCATTCCCCGCCCTGGCCATTCCCTGGGCAATCGGATGAAGCGGCGCCGTTCCGATACCGCCTCCGACGCACAGCACCCTGCCGAACTTCTCAATATGAGTCGGCTGGCCCAAAGGACCAAGGACGTTTTCAATTGACTCCCCCGGCTCCTTGACTGCCATTCGGTGCGTTGAATTCCCCACTGTCTGGAATATCAGGGTGATGGTGCCCTTTTCGGCATCAGCATCGGCAATGGTAAGCGGCACCCGCTCACCGTAATCGGTATCCAGCTGAAGGATCACGAACTGTCCCGGCCTGCGCTCTTTAGCAATCAGCGGCGCCTCAATGGTCATCTGGAAGACCTCCTGGGACAACTGCTTTTTCTCAAGAATGGTATTCAAAACTCCCTCCCTTTGCATGCTGACAGATGTGACCTATTCTTACGCATATGAAGGGTGGAAGTCAACGCCTCGATTTGGTATATTTACCTATGATACAAGGCTCAGCGGTTACAGCAAACAGAAACGGCATCCATGTGCGGCCTTCCCGGGTGATTGCAGACGAGGGTGCATCCATGAAGGGTTCAGTCACCCTCCATGCCAACGGAATATCTGTCACCAACCTGCAGATGATCAGCATCCTCTGCCTCGGTCTCAAGCAGGGTGATATCGTCGAAATAACCGTGGAAGGAGAGGATGAGCAGAGGTTTTTTCATCGGCTCAAGCAGCTGTTTGAAACACATTTTGATTTTCCCGCTGAACAGGAGGAAGATAACCATGATACTCAAGGCTGATAATCTCAAGAAAGAACTCAAGAACGGGATGCGAGGAGGAGCAGGGACCGCTGAAATCATGCATCTTGAACATCCCGACAGGCTTTCAAACGGAAGGCTCTTTGCCCAGATTACCCTCCCCCCTGGTGCAGGGATCGGGCCCCATATTCATGAGGGTGAGACCGAATACTATCATATCATCAGCGGAACCGGGATTGTGGAAGAGCAGGACGGAAGCAAGGAAGTCTCTGCAGGAGATGTGGTCATTACCGGAGGAGGAGACTCCCACAGCATTGAGAATACCGGCTCCAGCCCCCTGGTGTTCACCGCCCTGATTCTCTTTGACCAGTAACGGACGATGGATTCACTGTGCATCTTCTGCGGATCAAGTTTCGGTGATTCCCCTGCATACCGGCAGGAAGCCGCCCGGTTTGGGACGGCCCTTGCCCAACGGGGCATAGACCTGGTCTACGGAGGAAGCGATGCCGGGCTGATGGGCATCACAGCCCGTGCAGTATTGGAGCAGCATGGGCGAGTAACGGGCATTATTACCCGGGAGCTCTATGAAAGGACCCGGGACCTCGAGGTAAGCGAGCTGATAATCGTAGATTCCATGCATGAACGCAAGGCCTCCATGTATGCCCGAAGCGATGCTTTTGCCGCCCTCCCCGGCGGCATCGGGACCCTTGAGGAACTGCTGGAAAGCTTCACCTGGAATCAGCTGGGGATCCACCAAAAGCCCGTGGGAGTGTTCAACATCCAGGGGTTTTTCACCCCCCTGCTTTCCCTGCTGGACCATCTCACGGAGCACCAGTTCCTCCCGGCTGTTCAACGGGAGCAGCTTCTGTGCAGCGATGATCCCAATGCGCTTCTCGATATGCTTGGTTCACGAAAGGAAAGCTGATACTGCAGCTGAACAGACCGTCGGGCATGCACCAGTGCAGAGCCTCAATACAGGAGTAACGTATGAACAAGAAAGCTGTTATTGCAAATGATCATGGAGCAGTTGATCTGAAGAACCTCATTGCGGACCACCTTGCTTCACGGGGATACGATGTTGTGAACCTGGGAGTAGATGACCAGCAGTCCGTAGACTATCCCGACATGGCAAACCGGGGCGCAAAGGAATTCTTCAAAGGAGGGTATGAGCTGCTTATTCTCTGCTGCGGTACAGGCATCGGCATATCCATAGCGGCAAACAAGATCCACGGAATCCGGTGCGCCCTGCCTCAGGACACCTTTGCAGCGAGAATGGCAAAGGAGCACAACAACGCCAACTGTCTCGCCTTCGGCGGCAGGATATCTTACAAGGAACCGGTCACCGATATGATTGACGCATTTATTGATTCGGAGTTTGAAGGCGGCCGTCACGCATCCCGGGTTGAGAAGATGATGAGACTGCAGAATTGACGGCTAGTCCATTGGAATCGCATTAAACGGGCGAGGCAGCAGGTCACGGAATACGCATCTGCGCTGCACCCCCGATGCAGTGCAGAGATATACGGGCATTTCGGGGCTGCAGAACTCTGCAAGCACCTGCAGGCACATGGCGCAGGGAGGGACCGGTTCAGCAGTATCTGTGTACACTACAAGAAATGAAAAAGCCGGCGCCCCTTCCGCCGCTACTGCCTGAAGAACCGCATTACGTTCAGCGCAGATGGTCGCCCCGTAACTGGCGTTTTCTACATTGCATCCCCCATAGATTCTCCCGGTAATCTCAGAGACAATTGCCGCACCTACCTTGAATTGGGAATAGGGTGTATAGGCATTCTCCCGAACCTTTGCAGCTGCGGAAACTGCCTCCTGCAGCTTTGTTTTGTCATATTCCAGTTTCATATCACTCATCCTGTTTTCAGGGCATCATCATGCATCAGTTCCCGAAGGGAATCCACCGCACGGTCTGCTCCAGCCTGGAGCATCACGTCCCGGGGAAAGCTGGAGGTCACACCCACACAGCTGCACCCCGCCGCCTTGGCTGCCTTCACCCCGCTGACTGCATCCTCAATAACCATGCAGTGTTCAGCGGGAATGCCGATCCCCTCAGCCGCAGCAATATATATATCAGGGAAAGGCTTTTTCCGATCAATGTCAAGCCCGTTTATCATGAAATCAAAGTATTTCGATTCCAAGCCGATTTCCCTGAGGTTCACCAGCATCTTTACTTTGTCCGCACTGGTGGCAAGGGCTGTCTTCAACCCCTTGTCTCTGCACCAGGTGATGTACTCATGCACCCCGTCCATGGCCGCAAGATTCCCCCGGCACAGCTGATCATAGAGCTCGTAGGTCCGTTCCTTCGCCCTCATGATGTCAATCTGCACACCGTACTGTTCAGCCACCCCGCCCAAATACCGGTCCTCACCGGTCCCGACAAATGGCGTGAAATCTTCAGGCTTCGTTTCAACACCAATTTCTGAAAAAAAGGCCATAGCCGCCTTCAGAATAAATTCTTCTGAATCAACCAGCACGCCGTCCATGT
>PWNW01000259.1 GCA_003557605.1 Spirochaetaceae bacterium | reverse complement strand
TGCAGGTCTCAATGACCGCAGCAACGGTCTCCAGGGGAATTTCCATCTGAACTAGAACAATGTCCGACCGGGACAGCAGCTCTTCATACTTTGTGATATCACCGGGTTTCAGCGCATGATTGGCACCAGGGGAGAGGATAATGCAGTTGTCTCCCCCAGTTACCGTAATCGATGCCGTACCGGTTCTATAATCCTTCAGAGCCTCAATTCCGGATGTATCCGCTCCGGCTGAACGGAGATGTTCGGTTACCGCAGCTCCGAAGATATCATCCCCGGTGCGGCCTACCATGGTGACCCCTGCACCAAGCAGGGCAGCAGCGCAGGCCTGGTTAGCCCCCTTCCCTCCCGGTGCTGTCTCAAATGCGGTCCCAGTTACTGTTTCACCAATTTTCGGCAGACGGTCTGTATAACAGACCAAGTCCATATTGATGCTGCCCACCACGGTCACGCTGCTCATAGTAATCTCCTGAAGCTCATTGAAATTCATTCCTCCATATATCCCCGATTTACATCAAACCCCTGCTCCTCCATTACCTTCCGTGCTGCTGCAGTCAGTTCAGCTTCAAGCCGTGCCCCTCCGTAGAGCATGGGTCCCCGAAGGAGTTCTGCATCAGCTCCCCATGCCCTGATATGATCAAATGCCTTGTTGGCATTGGCAAAGGCATTTCCTGCCTTAAAGCTGGCGGCTAGGGGAAATACGGCTTCAACACATGCTGTAATCCTTCGTGAAAGGTCATCGGCTTCGTCCTGTTTTCCCTCCTCCAGGTACTCCATGATCATCCCGAGCTCACGGGAAAAGGAATTTGCGGTGCTAAGAAGAAACCCGTCATAGGGACCCCCTCCGAGTTTCTGCCAGGAAGAATAGTTTCCCTCCGCGCCCCGAACAAAGAAAACATCATCAGGGTCATGAATGCTTTGTGCTGTCTCATCTGTTCCGCTGGTATCCTTGAACATGATAATATTCTGATATTTATGAATCAGGTATTCCACGGTTTCGGGAGACATGGAGTTCTTGGTCACCTGGGGCAGCTGGTACAGGGCAATCGGCACATCCCTTTGCAGGATTTTCTCCAGTTCCTCTCTGATGGTTTCCTGTGACAAGTCAGCTCCGGTGGGAGGACATACGGTAAACCCTGCAATTCCCCATGCATCAAGAGCTTCCTGATCGTGCTTTACCCGTGAGAGCTCTTTGAGCCATTGGAGGGAAGAATCAATGCTTGCAAGGGTCTTCTCAGCATCTCCCTTCAGTGCCCCGATAAGAAGATGCTGCTCCAGCTCCTTTGCCTTGGGCAGCACTCCCTCCATCACCTGCAGGATGTCGTGATCGCTCATGTCCCACCCTTCACCGGTTGAACCGGGTATCAGGATGCCCTTAACGTCAGGGGCTATCTCCTCCAAATGCCTGTGCATCCTCTCCATGTCGCAGACACCGGGTGCTGAGAACGGGGTGATCACTGGACACCAGAGGGTGGGAATCCCTTCGGGGAATATCCTGGAAAGAAGCATGATCCTTGACATACCGCACCTCCTGCATAGAAGTATCGGCCCTCTCTGCTATGCTGTCAACAAATCCATGAAGCTTCGGCAGCATATTCCCCCGAAGGTCATAATGTTCTGCTGTTCCCAGGAAGGAGATTCCCATGCACCTGCATGCGGGGAAGCATCTCCTGCTCAAAGACCACCCTCATGATGATCACAGAAGCCATCATGCTCACCAGCAGCAGTATGCCTGCACCGATGAGGAGTTTACTGCTTGTCTTCATCTTCCGTTTTTTCACTGGTCCTTCTCCTTCCGGTATTCTTCATACCGCTGTTTAACATCATCCATGGTGATGTTCAGCTGCTGCATTGCCCCAAAGACAGCTGGCAGCTCCTGCTGGATAAAATGTTTTCTCCTGCGTTCAAGCACCTGTTCCCGGGCATGTGCTGCGGTAAAATATCCGATTCCCCGCTGGTTCTCCAGCGTTCCTTCCTCCTGCAGCAGGGTGTAGGTCCTTGTGACGGTGTTGGGATTCACCTCCAGCATCACCGCCATGTCACGGACCGAAGGAACCCGTTCCCCGTCCTTCCATTCACCGCTGAGGATGCGGTCATACATGTACTGGGCTATCTGAAGATATATTGACGTGTGTTTATGAAACTGCATCGGTAGACTGCACCTCCTTCACCCTGATATAGGAAGTAATCCAGCAGAACACCGGCAGTACGGCCCAGTAGAGTATCTGCATATAGACCCACAGCCCCCTGAACAGCACTGGAGCATCGGGCATATCGCCTGTGAAAGAGATGTCAAGGACAAACATGTCGGTGAAATAGGGTGCGAAGACGATTCTCATGAACACACCGCCGATAATGCTCATGATAACCGCAATTGATGCAGCGCTCAGTACGGTCTTCACAAAATGCACTTTCCTGAACAACGTTGCCCCCAGGAGGAACACCGACTGAATAACCAGGTAATGCAGCATCAGCAGTCCCGTTGATGCATCAAAGGGATTGAATATGTCAAAGGGAGAGCCGAAGAGCAGGGCTGTTATTCCCTCAATGACCAGCGATGATATGATAAACACCCCAGTCAAAGCAATTGGATAGAAAAACGCTGAGGCCAGGGCCTTGGCAAGGAATTTTTCCAAGGCCGTTGCAGGAAGCATCAGCCAGTTATGCTGTCCGATGCGGCTGAACATATCCTGTGCGAAAAGCAGTCCTGTAACAATGAATCCGCCGAGCAGCAGAAATCCCGGAAAGAGATTGCCGTATCCGCTGGTAACATACTGAAACCCCGACATCTGAGCAGAAATCTCTCCGATCATCTCCTGCACCAGGAGCACAAGGAAAATAGTCAGCAGGTAAACCAGCAGGCTCTTTCTGCTTTCATGCAGCTCCTTCCTGAAAAGCAGCAGAAGTCTCATAGGGCACCTCCCATATGATGAAAGGCTTGGGGGTTTGAAACCACCGTATTGAAAAGCATCTCCAGGTCAACCGATGTTTCTGCCTCATCCGCCCTCCTGTCCCGCACGGTCATCCATCCGCCGGGAACTTTCTCACTGTGCACCGCCTCTCCGTCACTAGGCTTCTCTGCTTCGATCTGCATGGAAAACCTCTGCGACACCGCATCAAGGGGTGAGTTGAACACGATTGTCCCGTCCTGAACGATTACGATGGGGTCTATAAGATTTTCCATATCACGGACCTGGTGGGTCGATATAATGAAGGTCCGCTCTTCGGTCATAGCTGCCGCTACGGTCCTGCGGAACTGGCTCTTTGACGGGATATCTAGTCCGTTGGTAGGTTCATCGAGAATCAGCAGCGAAGTGTTTGATGCCAGTCCGAAGGAAAGGAGGAACTTCTTTTTCTGTCCGTAGGACAGCTCATTGAGCTTCTGATCCAGGCTGATGCCGAACTCCCTGCAGTACTCCTCCATAGCATTTTGGTCAAACTTCGGATAGAAGGGCGCATAGATGCTTACGTAGTTCTCACCCCTCATCCGGGGCAGCAGAAACTCCTCAGGCAGATGATACAGATCCCTGAGCATCCTCACATCCCGTTTCACGGGATCAAATCCAAGCACATCAGCGGTTCCCGAAAGGGGAAACAGCTGCCCTGAGATCATTTTCAGCAGCGTAGTCTTCCCTGCCCCGTTCATTCCCAGCAGTCCGTAAATGCTTCCTGGGGGAATGTCAAGCTGAAGCCGGGAAAACAGCGGTTTCCTTCCGTACTGAAACCATATCTCCTTCATATGAATCATAGATGCTCCTTATCTAGTATATTAGTGTCTTACTTTAGTAGTACACTAACAGTGTGTTTGTGTCAATGGGTTTTTTCAATTTAAGAGAAAAAATCCCTTCCTTGAAAACGGGAAGGGATAGTACTGCATCTCACATCATGTCATTTTTGTCCCATAACCTTGGGCAGGGCCGCAAGAAGCCGGTCAACGCAGGCTTCCCGTGCGGTATTGCCCATGAGGCCGATTCTCCAAACCTTCCCGGCAAATGCACCGAGTCCTGCCCCAATTTCTATCCCGTGGTCAAAGAGGAGCTTCATCCGTGCTTCAGCGTCATCTGTGCCTTCAGGCACCTTTACCGCATTAAGCATTGGAAGCCTGCAGGATTTCTCTACGATGAACTCAATACCGAGCCGTGAGAGCCCGTCAGCTAGGTACTCATGCATCTTCTGATGTCTGAGCACCGCTTCCTGCAGTCCTTCATCCATGATTTCATACAGGGACTGGCAGAGTCCGTAGAGCATGTTGATTGGAGCAGTGTGATGGTATGTCCGTTTTTTCCCTGCCCAGTACTCGGCAACGAGGCTCATGTCGAGATACCAGTTAGGCACCTTTTCCTTTCGGCTGAAGAGCTTTTCAAGGGCCCTGCTGCTCATTGATACCGGTGAGAGCCCTGGAGGGCATGACAGGCACTTCTGGGATCCGCTGTATACCGCATCAACCTTCCAGTCATCAACCGATATCTCCATACCGCCGAGGCTTGTGACTGTATCAAGGACGTAGAGAGCTCCATGCCGGTGAACAAGCTCCCCTACCTCCGCTGCGGGATTACATACCCCGGTGGATGTCTCTGCATGGACCATGGACACCAGGGCATACTGCCGGACATTCAGTTGTTCTGATACTGCTTTCGGATCGACGGGAGAGCCCCAGGGAAATGCAAGACAGTCAACATCAGCTCCCAGCCGCCGTGCAACCTCAGCCTGCCGTTCACTGAACACCCCGTTTGTAATAACCAGTACCGGGTCCCCCCGTTCAATGAGGTTGACCAGCACCGTCTCCATGCCCGCTGAACCTGTTCCGGAGACCGGAACCACCAGGTCGTTTTCTGTGCCGAAGAGGACCTTCAGCATCTCCTTTATCTCATCCATCACCTTGATAAACCGGGGGTCCATATGCCCAAGTGTGGGCTTCGCCATCGCCTGGTACACACTGGGATAGGTCATCGAAGGCCCTGGCCCCATCAGCAGTGTTTCTGAAACCTTGTCCAATGCTCGTTCCATCTCCTTCCTCCTGTATCAATATGGTAGTACAGGAACCTTCAGCAGACAAGATTCAGATGGGTAATTACGAGCTGTACAGTAAAAAAGCATCTCTAGACGATTCGTTCCTGAATCTCCTTGAACAGCTGCGGATCATATATCTCCCTGAGGATATCAAGGGCAGGGGCAATATCATAGGGGGCTGCTGCAGTCCTTGGAACATAGAGCTGCGGAAAATCCTCCCGCATGATCCTGAATCCGAGACGATGGTAGAGCCGTACCGCTTCGTGACTCCATGTCTGTGTGGCAAGGTATACATCATCATTCGGTGCAGTTTCATTGAATACGGAAAGCACCTTCTGCACTACTGCCCTGCCTAATCCCTTTTTCTGATGTTCAGGGTGTACTGCAATCCAGTGAAGCTGAGAGTGCTTCACACCGTCTTTGAAGCAGAACCATGCGCTTCCTGTGGCAATCGGAATACCCGTAGGACTGCAGATAAAGATGCACCGTTGAGGCAGCTGTTCTTCATGGGGAAGAAACAGCTTAGCGTAGTAGGCAAGCGCATCCTCTTCCGTCTTGAATTCACCCACCGAGGTCTCAATACGTGCCCAGTGCTCAGCATCCCCGGACTGGTACCCTCGGAAATGATAGTGTTCCGGAAGTTCGGCATCAGGTCTTGGAATATTCTCACTGGCATCCAGCTTCATGAGAATCCGTTTATAGGGAACCGATGTATCTACCATGCATTTCCTCCTGCAGCAGGTCTTCCATCAAAGATTTCACAGAACCAGGGACAGCAGAAAAACGAATATTCCGATGATCCCAGTAATAATCATGCAGTACTTCACCGTAATTGATAAGATGGTGCCGGACTGCTCTATGCCTCCGGTGGTGGAAGCCCCGAGGACCACCTTTGCTGGAGCAATGGCGCTTCCAAGGGAACCGCCGACGGACTGGGATGCCAGCAGCAGGGCTGCAGGAACCCCGATATCGATGGCGACCTGCTGCTGGAAGGCACCGAAGAGGATGTTCGAGTTGGTGTTGCTCCCGGTCATAAAGCTTCCCAGCACACCGATAAAAGGAGAGACAACAGGAAAAAACACCCCTGATACCCGGGCCAGTCCTCCAGCAAGGGAACTGGTCATGCCTGAATCATTCATGATCAGGGCCATCATGACAAGCAGGAATATGGTGATGGTGGGTTTGACGCACTGCTTCTTTGTTGCAGCGAAGGCTTTATTGAGCTTCTCCCTGTCAAGGTATCCCCTGGAGGTATAGAACAGCACCCCGATGACTGATGCAATCAGGAGAAACGGAGCAGGATGCCCGAAGAGCCTGATTGCCGCATAGTTGGTCTCCTCTGCAGTCTGGAACCCCCGCAGGGTCTCCATTGCAGGGAAACTCCATCCGATCTGCAGGGAGCTCACGGCCTGCTTCAGCGGACCGATCTGGAATATGACAACCAGCACCATCAGTATGCCGTAGGGCAGTACTGCCGAGCTGAAGTTCATGGCATGGTCTGGCTTCAATGAAGGCTTTGCAGTCTTTTTCCCTGCATAAGCAGAAATCACAGCCATTCCTGCTGCTGCGGGGATCACGGTGGCAAGCTGCACAGCCCCGAAATAGGCTGTGACCAGCTTAAGGACACCCATG
>PWNW01000146.1 GCA_003557605.1 Spirochaetaceae bacterium | reverse complement strand
TTGGGGGCGTCCGGGACGAAGCCGAAATCCGCGGACACCGCAAGACCTATGTCGGTGCTCTTCCGGGAAAGATCATACAGTCAATTAAAAAGGCGGGCACTTCCAATCCTGTCTTCCTCCTTGACGAAGTGGACAAGCTCTCTTCAGATTTCCGGGGCGATCCGGCTTCAGCACTTCTGGAAGTGCTGGACCCTGAACAGAATTCAACCTTTACTGACCATTACCTGGAAGTTCCCTATGATCTCTCTCAAGTGCTGTTCATTGCAACGGCCAACTCCCTGCATACCGTGCCGAGGGCTCTTCAGGACCGCATGGAAATCATTGAGATTCCGGGGTATTCCGACATTGAGAAGTTTCATATTGCCAAACAATTTTTAATACCCAAGCAGCTGAAGGAAAACGGCCTGGACAAGGCAGATATAACCTTTCAGAAGCAGACGGTCTATACGCTTATCAGGGACTATACCATGGAGTCAGGGGTCAGGAACCTTGAACGTTCAATCAGTACGGTGTCCCGTAAGATCGCCAGGGAGTTCCTGAACCTGAGAAAACCCAAATCTCTGGAGGATTTTCGCAAGCAGGTCACACCGAACATGCTGCGGACCTACCTAGGAAATCCCGACTATGCTGAGGATCAGGTCCAGAAGACGGATGTCCCGGGAGTTGCCCATGGACTTGCCTGGACAGAATCTGGAGGAAAGCTCCTTACCGTTGAAGCGGTGCTGCTTCCGGGAAAGGGAAACCTGATTCTCACCGGAAACCTCGGAGAGGTCATGAAGGAAAGCGCGAGAATCAGCTATTCCTATCTTCAGGCACATCACAGCAGCATTCAGGTAAATGCCGAAGCGTTCGGATCATATGACATTCACATCCATGTGCCCCAGGGGGCGATTCCAAAGGACGGACCTTCGGCAGGGATCACGATTCTCTGTGCCCTGGCATCAGCATTCAGCGGAGTTTCTGTCCGTGAGAAGGTATCCATGACCGGGGAGATCACCCTCACCGGCAATGTGCTGAGCATCGGAGGAGTCAAGGAGAAGCTGCTCGCAGCATACCGCCACGGCCTCACTACTGTGGTGCTTCCCGAGGGGAACCGGCGCAGTCTTGACGACGACATCCCTGCATCGGTGCTGAGCACCCTGAACATCATCCATGTGTCGAAGGTGGATGAAGCGCTTCGCTATCTGTTGCTCGATGCAGCTGAGAACAAGGAAACCTGACTATGCTGAATCCTCCTCCCGTACCTGCTGAACTGCTCAAAGCCCTGGATGACCATTCGGTCATGCTGATCATCGGCCATATAAATCCCGACGGGGATGCCATGGGGTCCCAGCTTGCCCTGGCGGGACTTCTTGAACGCAGGGGCAAGCAGGTTTATCTGCTTTCACCTGGGCCCTTCGACCGACATGAAATACAGCATCTTTCTGACAGGTTCATGACCGAGTTTCCTGAACTTGATCAGGAGGCTGATCCCCTGGTCATTGTGGTGGACTGTTCCACCATCGACCGGATTGGGCCTTTTGCCTCTGAGATTTCTCAATACCCCACTGCGGTGATAGATCATCATGCTGCAGGGGCTCCCTTTGGCGACATCACCTATATCCATACCAAGGCATTTTCGGTCACCTACATGATTCATCAGATATACAAAGCCCTGGATGAGGTTCCCACACCTGAGGAAGCTCAGATGCTGCTCTTTGGTCTTGCAACCGACACAGGGTACTTCCGTCATGTCATAGCAGGACGCGGCGAGGTGTTCCGCACTGTTGAGGAACTGGTGGAAGCCGGCGCTTCACCGAAGCTGGCCTACGAACAAATGTACGGAAGCCGGCCTCTCGGTTCCAGGCATCTTCTTGGTCTGCTGCTTGCCCGTACTGAGGCATACCATGGAGGGAGGCTGCTGATTACCTGGGAGACCAAGGGAGAGCATGAAAAGTTCGGAGAGGCCATGAGGGATTCCGAGTCCCTCTATGCCCATCTGCTGGGCACCGAGGGCTGCGAAGCGGTGCTGTACATCCGGGAAGATCAGGAGGATGCCTGCACGGTTGGCCTCAGATCAAAAACCAGCATAGACGTCAGCAGGATTGCGGCATCCTTCGGAGGCGGCGGACACCGACGAGCCGCCGGGTTTACCTATCGGGGAGAGAGAGAATTCATCACCCAGGAACTGATAAAACTGTTTTACACTCTTTTCCAGCAGGAATCCTAGTTTCAGCATTTCTGTATTGCAAACCTAAATAATGTATCCCTATTTCACCCTTTCCTGAGTGTGCCCTTATGGCACAGATCTTGCAGTACCTTCTGCCTGTGAGGAGGGTACAATGAAAAAACTAAGCGAAAACTGGTCTGTACTGACCCACCTAGTGCTCTGGTACCAGAGGACCGGAGAAGGATTTGAGATGATCAAGGAAAAAGTGATGCTCATAACCTATTCGTTTCCCCTGTACTGGAAACGGGGTTCAGAAGAACTGGCATCGGAATTCTGCCTGGTCTTTGTCCCGAAGATCCATACAATGGTCATGAAGTTCAGCTACCAAGGGAGACCATTTGAAGTCTATCTGCACAAGGCCATGAAAAACCAGATGCACGACTTCAACAAGAAACAGTATCAGGAAGCGGAAAGGCACAATACCATCCTGCATTTCAATGCATATCATACGAGGCAGACCGGGCTATGGGACGATGCGGTGCAGTCCGAAGAACCGGAATACCAAGTAAGCCTGCCGAAGAGAATCAGCCCGAGACGGTTTCTGATCCTAACGCTTGTCATGGCATTCAAGGTCACACCAGACTGGTATGAGGTCATCGCTGAACATACCGGCTGTACGGTGCAGCAAATCAGTCAGATCTTCAGCGAGGTTCTGGAAGCAGAGCACAAAAGGAGCATCCGCTTCAGCAATGTGCAGAGACTCCGGGACAAGTACTTCGGAAATATGATTACCTATCAGTGCCGCATATATGACAGCTGTGATGAGGAAGAAAAAAAGCATCTTTCATTCCTGAACGACAGAAATGCTGTGATGCTCAAAAGGATCCGCATGCAGCTGGAGAGCAGTATGCTGAGGGTGCCGCATCAGACGGTGGCAGATGTTCTCGGCATCCCGAAGGGTACGGTTGACTCCTCGATGTACTATATGAAGCGAATCCATAGACCCGAGGATTAAAATGCGCTATGATCAAGCCCATGAAAATTGCACTGGCAACACAAAACCTTCACAAGCACCGTGAGTTTTCACAGATGTTTCCGGAGATCACATTCCTTCTCCCTGACGATCATCTTGGAGTCGCCTTTCACCATGAGGAAACTGGATCAACCTACCTGGAAAATGCCCTGGGAAAAGCCAGGGCGCTGTATGAACTCACAGGGGTACCTTCTCTTGCCGACGACTCAGGGCTTTCCGTCAAGGCGCTTGAAGGAGCACCTGGAATCATGTCTGCGCGATACGGCGGAGACTCACTCTCTGACCAGAAGCGGTATTCCCTGCTGCTCTCACATCTTGAAGGAGAAACTGACCGAAGGGCATGGTTTGTCTGCTGCCTGGTACTGGTGCTGGATCCGCTCCGGCATATATCAGTGCAGGAAACATCTGAGGGAGAAATTCTTTTAGAACCTAGGGGCATACAGGGATTTGGATACGATCCTGTCTTCTTTGTCCCCTCCTTCGGCAGGAGTATGGCAGAACTGACCCCTGAGGAAAAGCACCAAGTATCACATAGAGGACGTGCGGCACGTCTGCTGCGTCCTTTGATGCCAGCTGCAGAACATAAGGAGGACAACCGATGAGCAGCACCATACCAAAACGTAACGAAATACCAAAAGAGGACCGCTGGGACCTTTCATCCCTCTTTGAAAGCGATGAGCTCTGGGAGGAATCTCTCAAGGAGCTTGCAGGAATGATTGATCAGGCATCAACGTTTTCCGGGACTCTGGGTTCTTCGGCATCACAGCTGAAGGAATGCATGGATTATCTTAATGCCGTCGGAATGCTTCATGAACGGCTGGAGTACTACGCGTTTCTGCGCTATGCAGAAGATGCAGGTGACAGCGGCAACCAGGCACGTATGGGTAAAATCAGCCAGACCGGGGCGAGGCTTGCGGCTTCACTGAGTTTCATCCAGCCGGAACTTCTCGAAATACCTGAAGATACTATGGAGCAGCTGCTCTCAGATGAGCTTCTGAGCCCATATATCATCAAGCTGCGGAAGATGCTCGTATTCAGGCCATACACACGTTCTGCAGCAGAGGAGCGCATTCTTGCACTCCAGGCCGACAGCACCGATACCCCTTCACGGGCCTTTGAAGCCCTCACCAATGTGGACATGGACTTCGGAACGGTGGCTGTTGAATCCGAAGAGAAGCCCCTCAGCCAGTCAACTCTGGCGGTGTTTCTGACACATCCTGACAAATCAGTGCGAAAATCCGCCTATACCCAGTTCTACCGGTGCTTTGACCAGCATAAGAACACCCTGGCAGCCCTATATTCAGGAAGCGTAAAGCAGGATGCAAGCTTGGCCCAGATTAAGGGGTACTCCTCATCCCGGGCCATGTTCCTCTACCCCGACCAGGTCAGTGAATCGGTATATGACAACTTGATAGTATCGGTCCGTGAAGGACTGGATGCTCTGCATCGATGCTACGATCTCAAACGGCGCTATGCCGGACTTGATGAGCTGCATCATTACGATCTGTATATTCCCTTCACCCGGGAGGTGGAAACACGATACCCCTTCGACACCGCCGTAGACACGGTATGCGAAGCCCTCGCTCCTCTTGGAGAGGAATATGTTGAAGCACTGAGAAATGGACTCAACGGGGGCTGGGTGGATAAGTATGAAAACCGGGGAAAACGCTCAGGAGCATTTTCTGCCGGCTCCTATTCAGGATATCCCTATATCCTGATGAACTATAAGGAGGATGTTCTTCGTGACCTGTTTACCCTGGCCCATGAAGCAGGTCATTCCATGCACAGCTGGTACAGTGCCCGCTCAAACCCCTTTCAGCACTATTCCTATACGATTTTTGAAGCAGAGGTGGCCTCCACCTTTAATGAGCAGCTGCTCGCCGACTATCTGCTTACCCGTTCTGACTCCCCAGCCATGGAGGGGTACATCATCGGCAAACAGCTTGACGACATTACCGCTACGATCTTCAGGCAGACCATGTTTGCTGAGTTTGAACATCGCATTCACCGTCTCTATGAGGAAGGAACTCCCCTCACCACCGATCTGATGCGGGGCACCTACCGTGAACTGATGGAGCAGTATCTCGGCAGCGGTGTTGTGCTGGAATCTGAAAGTGATCTTGAAGGTCTGCGCATACCCCATTTCTATCGTGCCTTCTACGTCTATAAGTATGCAACAGGACTGTCAGCGGCACTGGCCCTGTCACGAATGGTCATGGAGGGGGGAACAGCCGAGCGGGACCGGTATCTGTCCTTTCTCTGTTCCGGAGGAAGATACTATCCCATTGATTCACTGAAGACCGCCGGTGTTGATATGACCAGCACCGAACCTGCAGCTTCTGCAGTATCGGTGTTCTCATCCCTGCTTGACCGCATTGAGCAGGTGCTGGGGTAGCTGATGCAGTTTTCAGCGTGAAAACTATATGTTTCCCTTCATAATCTGAGCAGATATGGTAGTATTGTTGGAAAGCAGAACTGCATTGATACAGTGAAACGGGGAGGAACTTATGAACATCTATGTTATTATTACCCTTTTGGTAATAGCAGGGCCCCTGGCCCTTTCCTTCGACAAGCGTGTGGCATATTACCGAAACTGGAAGGCGGTATTTCTTGCCATGCTGCCGGTAAGCGGAATATACATCATCTGGGATATTCTGGTAACCGCACGGGGCGACTGGTCCTTTAACCCCCAGTATGCCGGAGAATTTAAAATACTCGGTCTCCCCCCCGGGGAGTGGCTTTTCTTCATCACCGTTCCCTTTGCCTGCATCTTTATCTATGAGGTGGTGCGGTACTACTTTCGACGCAGGATCATCGGCGCAGGGGAAAAGCAGACCCCCAAGGCAGTTACCTATACCGCAGCAGCCGCACTGGTGCTCACGGTGGTGTTCATGTTCGTGTTCATCTCCAACGACTACAGTTTTCTCACCCTGCTGGCCTTTGCCGTCTGGATCGCCGTCACCCTGATCTGGAACCCCTGGCTGCTGAGAGACAGCTATACCCTCTGGTTTATGCTGCTTTCACAAGGCGCATTCCTTCTGGTGAACGGAATTCTTACGGGACTGCCGATTGTGGAATACAACAGTGAAGCAATCTGGAACATCAGGATAATTACCATTCCTCTGGAGGATCTGTTTTACAACATATCATTTCTTGGGCTGATTCAGAACGTATATGTACGGATTAAGGGATATGGCAAGGAATTCAGGTAATACTGCGGTTGTCGGAGGAGGCCTGTCGGGACTTGCCGCGGCAGTGCGCCTTGCAGCAGCAGGCCGACGTGTAACCCTCTATGAACAGTCCTCCATCCTCGGGGGAAAAGCGGGAACTGAGCAGATCGGTGAGTACCGATTTGACACCGGGCCTTCGCTGCTGACCTTGCCGGAGGTCTTTGATGATTTGTTTCAGTATGCGGGACGCAGCAGGCCCGACTATATTTCCTTCATTCCCCTCTCGCCGCTCACC
>PWNW01000118.1 GCA_003557605.1 Spirochaetaceae bacterium | reverse complement strand
CATGACCCATGATGATCCACGCATCTGTCCAGCCACACTGTTCAAGGGGTTCACCCACCTCACCGTAGTCACCGACCTGGAGGTCTGACATGAAGCAGATAATTATTCAATTCGGAGGAACCGGAGATCTTGCCCGGAAAAAACTGCTTCCTGCCTACTCTGCCCTGCTGAAAGCGGGATATGATTTTCATATCATATCACTTGGGAGAAGGTTCAGTGACCAGGATTCCTATGCAGAGCATATAGGAATAGCAGAAGATGAGGTGCTGATGAATCATCTGCATTACGTGCCCTTTTCAATGGAGGACAGCATCTCAAAAAGACGGCTTACCGCTGAACTTCAGGATCTTATCGGTGAAGCCTGCGGCATAGAGCTTATCTATTATATTGCTCTTCAGCCCTCGTTATATGAATCTGCAATCTATGATATCAGGGATATCCATGACAATCTCGAGGGCTGTCAGCTGAAGAAGAAAATTGTTGTTGAAAAACCCTTCGGGTTTGACCAGGAGTCAGCAAAGAAGTATAACGATATCCTTCTTTCAGTGTTTGAAGACCAGCAGATTTACCGTATTGACCACTATCTTGGAAAGGAGTTCATGCAGAATCTGCTGGTCATGCGGTTTTATAATGACGTAATCAAGGGCATCTGGAACAAGCACTATATTGACCATATACAGATTATCTTTGATGAGGTCTACGGTGTTGACCAGCGGTTAGGGTTTTACGAGCAGATCGGAGTGGTCAGGGACACCATTCAAAACCATATCCTGCAGATTGTCACCCACCTGACCATGGGTGAGCCGGTTGACTTTTCTCCTCAGGAAATATCTCATGAAAAAGTTAAAGTGCTCCGTTCAATTCCCCCAATCACTGATTTTTATCTTGCCCAGTATGCATCGCTGAAGCAGTCAAAACAGTCATCTGCTCCTACCCCCACATACTGCTCATTCAAGCTCACTGTGGATACCTTCGATTTTTCGGGTATTCCTATCTATGTTCGTACCGGAAAAATGCAGAAGGAGGCAAAATCGATGATCTATATTGCCTTCAAGCATTTCAGGAGCTCACCGGACAGGTCCAGGGACCTTCCAGAGAACGCCATGATTATTACCATTCATCCTGAGATGACCATAGATCTGCAGATCAACATGAAGCAGCCTGGATCTCCCTGGGAGTCTAAGCCCGTCCGGCTCAACTTTGATCACTTCAATACCTTTAAGGTCAACACCCCTGAGGCATACCAGCAGATTCTTGAAAAAATTCTTCTCTCCGACAAGAGCCTGTTTCCTTCCATGCAGGAGATCATGGAGTCCTGGAATATCGTTTCACCTATGCTCAGGAGCACGGAGGTTGAACAGTACGACGATAAGACCCTTCCATCCTGCGCAGTTTCTCTGATAGAAGAAGACGGAAGGGTCTGGTTCGAATAAACCTATTGAGAAAGGTTGTCGATAAACAGATGTATCAGGCGGATTGATGCCTTCGGATCGAAGTTGTCCAGCAGGGCCATATGAAATGCTATGGACTCAAGGAGCGTGAACAGCTGGGCGCTTACATCATCAACAGAAAAATTCCTGAATTCACCTCCGTCAATACCGTAACGGAGCATCCTTTTGAATAGAATGTTCAGCTTTACAGTCCTGCGCATGATGATATCGGAAAAGTCGCCCCCCTCACGTTTTCTCTGCACCATTACATCAGCAAGAGCGGTGAGCACCTCCCGGTTGGCATACCCCTTCATGATGATATCAGCGCAGATCTCCTTCAGCCTCAGGGATACGGGCTTATCCATCCGGAAAGCAATGGATACATACTGGGTGAACATTTCACCAGTGACCTTTTTTACTGCAAAGTGAAACACCTCTTCCTTATCCCGAAAATACTGATAGATGGTCGGACGTGACAACCCGCAGGCTTTTGCAATCATGGAGAGACTGGTGTCTGCATATCCGTGTTCTGCAAACACCTTCAGTGCGTGCACCAGTATTTCACCCTTTCGCTTATCGTGGTCAATAATTTTCGGCATACTAACCCTTCACCCCCAAAAATACTTCCTCAGTATACCACATTACTCCTAAAACACAGCGGGGAAGATTAATTAATCGACATCGGATCGGTATCTTCATCATAATTCACCCCAGGAAATTCAAATCCATGGAGCTGGAAGTATTCAGACCTGTACCCTTTGATGTCAGAGATGGCGTGAAGGTCCTGATTCTCAATAGACTTCCACAGGTCCGCGGTCTCCGCCTGCACATCATCGCGCATCTCATAGTCATCTATTCTGATGCGTCCCTGTTCATCTACCGGGACATCATTACCGGTAAACAGGCGCTCACAGAACAGCCGATAGATCTGCTCAATGCAGCCTTCATGAAGCCCCTTCTTCTTCATAACCTTATAAAGGATCGATATATACAGGGGCACCACAGGAATTACCGCACTTGCCCGTGTTACCAGTGCCTTATTCACTGAAACGTATGCGCTGCCGCCGATTTCTGAAAGCATGGTATGAATCTTCCGGGCTTTCTGCTCCAAATCTTCTTTGGCCCTTCCGATGGTCCCCTCCCGGTACAGGGGAAAAGTAATTTCAGGACCAATATAGGAGTATGCGGCAGTTACGGCACCCGGTGAAAGCACTCCAGCCTCCAGCAGCGCCTGCATCCACAGCATCCAGTCTTCACCGCCCATCACCTTGACCGTTGAAGCAATCTGCTGTTTAGTGGCAGGATCAATGGTGGTGAGACTGATTTTTTCAGTCATCATGTCAACAGAGTATCCGGTATAGGGCATGCCGATGGGTTTAATCACCGACATATAGGTCTCTCCGGTATCAGGATCGGTCCTCATAGGAGAGGCAAGAGAATAGATTACTGCATCAACCTTTCCAATGTCATGTTTCAGCACATCAATTGTCCGCTGCTTCACCTCATGGGAGAATGCATCACCCTCAATGGTAACAGCCTTCAACCCCCGCTGTTCAGCAGCTGCATCAAAGGCACGGTTATTATACCATCCAGGAGTTCCGGTCTTTTTTTCCGACGGTTCCCGCTCAAAAGATATGCCCACCGTATCAGCATGTCCCCAGAATGCTGCAGTGATTCTTGAAGCAAGGCCGTACCCTGTTGAACCTCCGATCACCAGCACCCTTTGCGGGGTGATGCCGGAGGCAGGTCTTCCGGAAACCCATTCGATCTGTTCTTTCACTCCCTGCGCACATCCTTTAGGATGCGCAGTAAGACATACATTTCTGACAATTTTCGGCTGAATAATCATGATCTACTGTTCCCCCTGCTTGATGATTGCCATCCAGGAAGCCTCAACAGCAACTTCATCACCAACATAGGCAGTACCTGCCTGCTTGAGCATCTGCTTGGTTACCCGTTTATTGGTTATTTCAAAACGCACCGTATCTCCAGGAAGCACCTGCCGCCTGAATTTTGCCTTGTCTATGGTTACAAGAAAGTATATTGCCGTTTTCTCAACTATTCCTGCCTTTCGTATTCCGGCCCCTCCGCACTGGGCCATAGCCTCAATGAGAAGAACACCGGGAACCACAGGATATCCCGGGAAATGTCCCTGAAAGAAAAACTCATCACCGGAAAAATGCTTTTCACCGATAATTGTCCGTTCATCAGCCTTGATGAGTTCTTCCACGAAAAGGAAGGGTTCTCTATGGGGGATCAAGTCCTTAATGCTCATTGCTCCATACCTCACTGCTCAAACTTCTTAATTACCAGGGCTGAATTATGCCCGCCGAATCCGAGAGAATCGGTGAGCACTGCATTGATTTTCCCGTGCATACCGTGATTCGGCACATAATCAAGATCACATCGTTCATCGGGCTCATCAAGATTCATTGTCGGGGGAAAATACTGATTACGAATGGCCAGTACTGATATGAGTGCCTCAAGGGCTCCTGCAGCTCCAACAAGATGGGATGTCATTGATTTTGTTGAGGAAATCTTCAGGGTATATGCATAATCCCCGAAGGCCTCCTTAATTGCCAATGTCTCGATCGGATCATTGGTAGGTGTTGAAGTCCCATGGGCATTCATGTAGTCAATATCTTCAGGCTTCAGACCCGCATCACGTATAGCGCGTTTCATGGCAAGGGCTGCTCCCTTTCCGGCAGGGTCAGGTGCCGTAAGGTGAAATGCATCACAAGTTGCGGCATAACCGGAAATCTCCCCATATATGGGAGCACCGCGCCGAAGAGCTTGTTCAAGTTCCTCAAGAATAAACACTGCAGCGCCCTCACCCATAATAAACCCGTCACGGTCCTTATCAAAGGGGCGGCAGGCTTTCTCAGGCTGATCATTGAATCCGGTGGAAAGGGCCTGTATCTTGCAGAATCCTGCAAACCCAAGCTGACATATTGATGCTTCAGTTCCCCCGGCAACAGCTGCTTCAATTTCACCATATTTAATCGCATGAAATGCCGCACCTATGGCATCAGTACCTGAAGCACATGCGGTTGCGATGGTGATGCAGGGCCCTTTGATGCCGTATTTCATCGCAATATTTCCGCCTGCTTCGTTGGTGATCATCTTCGGAACCGTCATGGGAGCGACAGAACGGGGGCCGGAGTCATACAGTTTGACCACCGCTTCCTCAATGACCTCAAACCCGCCGATCCCGTTTCCGATATAGGTGCCCACTGACTCTGGATCATATGCGAGTTTACCATCGGTATAAAACCCAGCATCCTTGACGGCCTGTACGGTGGAAGCGACCGCATATTTGGTAAAATCAGCCATATTGCGGTGCTCCCTTCGGTCCATAAAGTCACTGGGATCGAAATTCTTTACTTCTCCTGCGATTTTTGAGGGAAACAGCTCAGGATCAAACCGGGTCAGCTTCGTAATTCCTGACCTGCCTTCCTGTATCCCGCTCCATGTTTCCTCAACACTGTTTCCAAGGGGGTTAATGGTTCCCATTCCTGTAATTACTACTCGTCTGCTCATCTCTATCTCTCCTGATCTTTCAGCTACATGATCATCCCGCCGTCAACAACCAGTACATGACCGGTTATGTAGGAGGACATATCGGAAGCAAGGAATATTACACTGTCAGCTACATGCTTGGGTGATCCGAGCACCCCAAGAGGAATCTGCTGCTTTATGGCCTGGGTAATCTCATCCTTAAGAACAGCAGTCATTTCAGTTTCAATATATCCAGGGGCAATGACGTTGACCCGTACTCCCCTGGAAGCTATCTCTTTCGCAAGGCTCTTTGAAAACCCGATCAGCCCCGCCTTGGAAGCGGAATAGCTGGTCTGGCCCCCGTTTCCGCTGATGCCGACTACCGAGGAAATATTTATGATTGAACCGCTTCGGTTCTTTGCCATATGCCGGGCAACGGTACGGCAGGTATAGAATGCGCTTGTCAGGTTCACCCGAAGCACTTCCTCCCACGCTTCCCGTTTCATACGGAACACCAGGGAATCCCTGGTGATGCCTGCATTGTTAACCAGCACATCAACTGCTCCAAGCACCTCATAGGCTTTCTTGACGCCCTCCTCAGCAGATTCCTCATCGGAGATATCAGCTGGAACCCAGTATACCTGTCTGCCGTTCTGTTCAGCAGTTTCCTTAAGCTGTTCATGGGCGGCGCTTTCAGTCCTGCTGAGATAGAGCACATCTGCCCCTGATTTCAGACATTCCTCAACCACCGCAAACCCTATTCCCCGGGACCCCCCGGTAACAAGGACTTTCTTATCCTTCAGCAGAACTGTCTTGTCCATGCAGATCCTCCCTTTCAAGTATCTGTATCTGATCTTTCAAAGCGTCAACCTGCTGCGCAGAACCCACTGCAAAGCAGGGCAATTCCGGCACAACTGATTTCCATAATCCGGTAAGCACCGTACCCGGTCCGGATTCAACAGCGGCATGACCTGTGACGGTCTTCAAATGCTTCATCACATCGACCCATCTGACTGGAGATACTATCTGCTTCCAGCACAGTTCAGGGACCTCTTCAGGGGAGGTAAAAAATCCCCCCGAGGCATTTGAACAGCACGGTTTGCTGAAGGGTTTCCACTGCACTGCATCAAGGCTTTCCCTGAACATGTCCGCTGCGTCCTGCAGCAGGGGTGTATGAAAGGGACCTGACACTTTCAAGGGGATCACCCTCCTCGCACCTGCTTCCATAAGCGCAGGCTTTATGGCATTGACGGCATCTGCCAGTCCGGATATCGATACCTGAGTTGGACTGTTGTCATTGGATGCATATACATGCCCATTTCTCTTCTCTGCAACAATGCTGCTCACTGCAGCAAAATCAAGACCGATTACCGCTGCCATGGCAGGTCCTCCGCCCTGATCTGAGAGGAACCGGGAACATGCATCAAGGGTTTCAGCACGATGTTTTGCAAGGATCATGAGATCTTCAAACCCTATAGTGCCTGCATCATACAGAGCGCTGAGCTCTCCAAGGCTGAATCCTGCTGATGCGCAGGAGGTGATTCCATGAAGCTGAAGCACCTCCCTGACAGATATGTTCATGAGGGTGACGGCAGTCTGGGTGTTCACGGTCTGCTTCAATACCTGCTCATCAGCTTCAAACAGAAGATGCTTCATATCCTGCCCGCAGATGTGTGATGCTTCGTCAAACAGATGCTTCACAACCTCATATGTTTCCCAAAGATCCTTTCCCATCCCGGAGTGCTGAGCCCCCTGACCGGGAAACAGAAATATTGTTTTCACCATACGATAATGTTTCCTCCATATGTAAGACCGGCCCCAAATCCCACGGCAGCAATGATGTCACCTTTTTTCAGCAGACCAGTATCTTCCATCTCACGAAGAGCTACTGGGATCGAAGCTGCGGAAGTGTTTGCCAGGTTTTCAATATTAACATAAAACTTGTCATTAGGGAAACCTAGGCGTTTAGCAGCGGCCTGAATGATTCTAATATTTGCCTGATGCGGAACTATATACGAGATATCATCTATGGTGAGGTTAGTCTTCTCAAGCAGTGATTTCAGGGTGCTTACCAGGACTGACACCGCAAAATTATAGACCCGCCGTCCCTGCATACGCAGGGTGATGTCCGATATGTCCTGATACCCGTTCTTCATCGGATGCCTGGAACCTCCCACAGACACGATCAGCGCATCAGCCCCTGCTCCGTCGGCATGCAGTTCACTGCACAAAATTCCCCGTCCTTCATCATCTGCCGTCGAGGCGGAAACGATTACCGCACCAGCTGCATCACCGAAGAGCACGCAGTTTCTGTCATTCCAGTCGACTACACTGGTAAGCTTTTCTGTTCCTATTACCAGAATGTGATCGGTACTTCCTAGCTGCAGCATTCCCCGGGCTGCTTCAATTCCATAGATAAATCCACTGCATCCGGCAGCAATGTCAAACGCCCATATCGGCTGGGCCTTCAGCTTATCCTGAATGATGCAGGCGGTTGAAGGAAATCCGGGATGGTCCGGTGTTGCTGTCGCTGTGATGATCCCTCCAATGTCTCTGACCTGCAGCCCGGCACGTTCAATTGCATCAAGCGCCGCTCTGTATCCCAGATCAGAGGATGCTTCATCATCCTCTGCTATATGTCTTGCCCCGATTCCTGTATGGGAACGTATCCACTCATCTGATGTATTTATATGTTCTGCCAGTTCATCATTGGTCACTCGCCGTTTCGGTATATATGATCCCACTGATGTTATTACCGTTTTCATCCTGTCTCCTTTCATCTGAATCTCAGCTCTTATTATGACATTTTTTTATTTTTTGTCAATATTGACAGTTTGTTCAATTTATTCCACTATAAATTCACTGGACTGTACTTGCTGTTTCAAGTGTGATACAGTGCAGTAGCAACATACCTGCTGCAGGAGGTACAACCATGATTATTTCACTCGGTGAGGCACTGATAGATTTCATCTACACCGACAAGGGCGGAAATCCATCATTTATTCCCGCACCAGGGGGTTCTCCCTTCAATACTGCCATTGCCCTGCGAAGGCTTGATGTTCCTGCCGTGTTCATCAGCAAACTTTCCCGGGACCTCTTCGGCACCATGCTGGTGAATCACCTTGAGAACAACCATGTGGACACCTCGGTGCTGCTGAGAAGCGATGCCCCCACCACCCTTGCATTTGCTAAAATTGTCAACCATAAAGCGGAATACGCATTCTACACCAACGGCTCTGCCGACAGGTCAATAACTGCAGAAGAAATTTCCTCCGCTGTGTCCTCGCTTGCCTCCAAGCCCGCATGCATCCAGATAGGATCGATATCCCTTGCCCTTGAACCCGGGGCAGAAGGGATTCATGACTTCATGCTGCAGCGGGACAGTTCAGTCACCGCATCATTTGACCCGAATATTCGCCCAAGCATGGTGGCGGACAAAAACCGGTATATGACCCGCCTTGAAAGCCTCTTCAGTTCCGTCGATATCGTAAAGATCAGTGATGAGGACCTGGCCTGGATTTATCCTGACGGGGACATCAAAAAAGGGGCTGAAACAATTTTATCACTGGGGTCCAAGGTCTGTGTGGTCACCCACGGCATTAAGGGGTCCTACTGGTTTTCCTCCCATATCGAGGCCTTTGCACCCACCAACCCGATTCAGGTGGCAGACACCATCGGCGCAGGAGATACGTTTCATGCCGGGCTGCTGGCGTATCTGTATCGTGAAGGTCTGCTCGGCCCAAGGGATATCGGAGAGGTCTCACAGGAACACGCACAGCGTGCACTTACCTTCGCAACCCATGCCGCGGAGGGAACCTGCCAGAAGCAGGGAGCAGACCCTCCCGGCATAGATTATGTGCTCAATATGATGAACTAGAATGTGATAAGATCAGGGTCTGGGCCGATGCGGTCTCCCTGGAGGGTGTCAATTGCTCTCATGTCATCATCGGAGAGCTCAAAATCGAATATATCCCGGTTTTCGGCCATCCGCTCCGGTGAAACGGTTTTTACAAGTGAGACAATCCCCATTTGGTACTGCCATCGAACCACGATCTGGGGTATGGTCTTCTTATATGTTTCCGAAAGTCTCTGCAGCACAGGCATATCAAAGATCTTTCCCCGCATCAGCGGGGCCCAGGATTCAACGGCAATATCGAATTTTTCACAGAAACTGCGCAGACGCTGCTGCGGGTACTGGGGATGCAGCTCCACCTGGTTCACCATGGGAACAATATCACCGTGATGCATGATCTCCTGCAGGTGATGGATCTTGAAATTGCTTACTCCGACAGACCTGACACGTCCGTCCCCGTAGAGTTTTTCCAGTGCGCTCCAGGTTTCCAGAGATTTATCCTTCGGCCAGTGTATCAGATACAGGTCCAGGTATTCCGTATCAAGGCGTCTGCGGCTCTCTTCAAAGGCCTGCAGAGCCCCATGATACCCCTGCTCACTGTTCCAGATTTTGCTGGTGATGAAGATTTCCTCCCGAGGAATACCGCTGTCCTTGATTCCGAGACCGATGCCGCTCTCGTTCTGATACATGGAAGCAGTATCGATATGACGATATCCTGCCCGAAGGGCTGAAGAAACTGAGGCCCGAACTGCATCGTCATCAATCTTAAAAGTTCCGTATCCAAGCACCGGAATATTTACCCCGTTCCAGAGGTTTCGGGTTATTTCCTGCTTCATAGTGTTCCTCCCAGAGGACCTGCTTCTCCCATTGTACCCCGATAATCCTCACGGGACAATGATCATCCCCCTCAGGTCTTCTCATTCCACGAAAAAGCGGGTACCATAGGCCCATGGAATCACTTCGCGAGCTCTATCGGATCGGCTTCGGCCCGTCAAGCAGTCATACCATGGCCCCTAGGAGGGCCTCTGAAATATTTCTCACCAGGCATCCCGACGCTCACCTGTACCAGGTGGAGCTGTACGGGAGCTTAGCGGCAACCGGCAAGGGTCACGGCACCGACAAGGCAATTGAAGCTGTCTTCTCTCAGACAGGCAGAGCCCTGGAACTGATCTGGAAACCCGATGAATTCCTTCCGGCCCATCCGAATGCCCTTCGGTTTCATGCCATTGGGCCGAACAGTCAGCCGCTGGGAAGCTGGACAGCATACAGCACCGGGGGAGGAGCCCTCATGGGAGAAGGGGATGCTCCTCCTTCTTCAAAGGTGTATCCCCTTGAAACTATGGCAGAAATCCTTGACTGGTGTTCCCGGGAGGGAAGACAGCTGTGGGAGTATGCCGTTCACTGCGAGGGAGAGCAGATCCTTGACTACCTTGGGGAAGTCTGGAAGGTGATGAAGCAGTCGATCAGACGGGGTGTGGAGTCCGAGGGAGTTCTGCCTGGAGGTTTGTACCTTCCCAGAAAGGCTGCTCATTACTACGCACAGGCAACCCATCTCAGCGGACCCATAGGCAAGCGTTCCCTGGTGTATGCCTATGCCCTGGCGGTATCAGAGGAAAACGCCGCAGGAGGAGAGGTGGTGACGGCACCTACCTGCGGCTCCTGCGGAGTGCTTCCGGCGGTGCTTTACTACATGAAACGCACCTACAAGGTGCAGGAGCATCGGATTATCAGGTCCCTTGCCGGTGCTGGGATTGTCGGGAATATCGTAAAATCCCTTGCATCCATTTCCGGAGCTGAAGTAGGATGTCAGGGCGAGGTTGGAACTGCATGCGCCATGGCATCCGCCGCTTCAACCCACCTGATGGGCGGTTCAAATTATCAGGTGGAATATGCAGCGGAAATGGGACTTGAACACCATCTTGGGCTGACCTGTGATCCTATCAAAGGGCTTGTCCAGATTCCATGCATCGAGCGAAACGCACTTGGTGCTGCACGGGCGCTGAACCATATGGCCTTCTCCCTGCTTTCAGACGGCAGACATCAGGTGCCGTTTGACAGCGTTGTGAAGGTAATGAATGAAACCGGAAAAGCCCTCCCGTCACTGTACCGTGAAACCTCCCTCGGAGGGCTTGCAGCTCTGGATTCTCATGAAAGAAACCGCAGCTGACCGTCGATTGTTCTCAGTTTTTCTGGTATGATGCATGCATGAGACCAGTCATCTGTCTGTTTTCCCGAAATCTCAGGCTGGAGGACAACAGGGTCCTCTCAGCCGCCTCTGCCCAAGGACCAGTGATTCCCTGTTTTCTCCAGAAACCGCACGTTCCAGGGTCTTTCGCCCGCACCTTCATCGAAGAAAGCCTGTCTGAGCTGCAGCAGGACATCGCATCTCAGGGAGGAAGGCTTCTGTTGATTCGTGACGGCGACACACAGATGCTCATAGAGACAGCACGGGCTTCGGGATGTGAAACCCTGTTTACCGAAGAGGATTATTCTCCTGAGCGTCAGAAGCTCATCAGCAGTCTCTCCGACGCACTTGAGGTCCGCCAGGTTGGCGACAGAACCCTGGTCCATCCTGCATCAGTGCTGAAGCAGGACGGTACGCCCTACCAGGTGTTCACCCCTTATCTGAAAAAGGTGCTCTCCCTTGATGCGGACCCCCCGCAGAAGCATGTCAGAACTTCGTGGTTTCACGGTGATAAAAAAAGCAGTTCCGCTGTTCATCAGGAAAGAACCCCGGGAGGGGCTGTGCAGGGAGGACGCACCGCCGGGCTCAAGGCGCTGGAGCAGCTTGATGATCTCAGAGACTACCCCCGCACCCGGGATATACCCTCCCTGAGGACTTCCCGGCTCTCAGCACACCTGGCCTTCGGTACTGTATCTCCCAGGGAAGCTTTCATGGCAGCCGCATCGCTCTTCGGGCCCGATTCGGTGTTTGCCGGAGAACTTGTCTGGAGGGATTTCTGGCTCTACATTGCCTATCATTTTCCCCATGTGTTTACCGGAAGCTTCATCAGGAAATATGACCGCCTTGCATGGTCCCAGGATGCTGCGGCCTTTCAGCGGTGGTGCGACGGAACAACGGGATTTCCTATGGTTGATGCGGGCATGAGGGAACTGAATTCCACAGGATTCATGCACAATCGGCTGAGGATGATCACCGCATCCTTTTTAGTGAAGGACCTCCATATAGACTGGCGCTGGGGGGAGGACTATTTCTCCCAGAAGCTGATAGACTATGACCCCTGCGTCAACAACGGCAACTGGCAGTGGTCAGCATCCACAGGCTGCGATGCCCAGCCCTTTTTTCGGGTATTCAATCCCTGGACACAGCAGAAAAAATTTGATCCCCAGGCACTGTATATGAAGCAGTGGATACCTGAACTTGAGGCCTATGCTCCGAAGGACATCCACAGACATGAAGCAAAACACCTTCCCGGGTATCCAAAGCCCATAGCAGACCACAGCACAGAACGGAAAATCGCTCTTGATGCATACCGCTCTGCTGCCGGCTAGGGAGAGAATACTCCTGGGTGGGGTTCAAACTTGATGTCAAGGTCACGGGAAAACGCCGTCTTGTGAAGGGCCTCCCGTACTGCAGCCGGAGAGACATGCTCCGGAATAATGACCCGCAGCCGCATCAGGAACATGGGTGATCCCGTAAAGGGAGCTGAAGTGGTTTCTGTATCAAGCTCCTCAATATTGATGTGAAAGTCCCTCAGCACCTGGGTCACCGCATGAACAATCCCCGGCGAGTCCAGTGATACGGTCTCCACCAGGTATGAGAGACCGCTTTTTGCCGGCGCTGCACCAGTTGTTTCCCTGATCTGGATTTGGAGGTCTGAGACATCTTCCCAGGATTCCTTCCCTGCAGTCAGGTCAGCAACCTTGTCTTCAGGGCCGGTCAGCAGAAGAATCACGGCAAACTGGTCTCCCAGCACCGACATCTTACTTTCCTCATTATTGCACGCCCATGATTCCAGGATATCCGTCAGGTCTTCAACGATACCGATGCGGTCCTTTCCCATGGCAGTCAGTATAGCCCAGCTTCGGTTCATATTTACTGCTTCTCCTTTGCTGTTTTACTGCAGAGCCACCTGATTATCCCCTGGGCTGTCTGCCAGGGAGGGAACACCGGCAGGGGACGGCCTTGGACAATGGCCTCTTCAGGGGACTGGGGAACATGGATGAAGCATGTCTGTTCAAGCCTCATCTCATCAAGGGCAATGTAATAGGAGTAATTCGCTATCCCCGTTCCGCAGTGAAACGAATGTTCTACAGGAATACCATGCTGTCTGAGCTGGTCCACCAGATCAACGGTATCAATGCTGGTAAACAGTGCGCTGGTGCCGTTCTGGTAAATCGGAGTCATATACTCCTCTTCATCCGCCCAGTTGGGATAATGGTGGGTATGAATGATGTTCAAGGCGCACTGCTCTACAAGCACCCAGGGCTTGCCGGGAGATACGTGAAAACCGATGACCATATCGGGCTGGTAGGAAGCTATTGCTTCCTTGAGGACATCCCTGCAGGATAAAATTGCAGGAAGCATGACAACCTTGCAGCCTACAACTTCAGGGTACTCCGCATTCAGTCCCTCCGCAACCCATTCGGCGGTGGTCATTCCGCTGTTGTTATGCCCCGGTGTAGAGGGCTCAAAAGAATATAACAGTACTTTCATGGGTCACAGTATACCCTAAAATAGTCTTTTTTGACAGTGCCCGCACTCTTCTGTCTTATGTTTCCCTGCTGCTTACAGCCCCTGCTGCGCTCTTGCATACCGGCGGATCTGGTAGTATAGTAATACCGACTATGAATGAAGAACCTGAACCTGAATTATTTCCCAGGGGCTGTGCCGTATGATGCCCCATGTTCTCTATATCATCTTACTGATTTTCCTCTCGGCGGTGTTTTCCGGAACTGAGACAGCCTTCACCTCCCTCTCATTTATCCAGATCAAGGAGCTTGAATCATCTCAGAAGCGTACACACCGGACTGCCGCAAAGCTGGCAAAAAAACCCGATCGCCTGCTTACCACCATCCTTATCGGCAATAATCTGGTGAATATTGCCGCATCGGCGATCACCACAGCCATGGTTATTTCCCTCTTCGGAAACTATGCCGTCGGATATGCTGCAGGTGTTCTCACATTAATCATCCTGATATTCGCCGAGATCACCCCGAAACAGATCGCCATAATACACAATGAACGGATCTGTTCAGCCATGGCTTGCCCGGTGCTCTGGCTCTCCTATCTGATTTTCCCGTTGATATTCACGGTGAACACCGTCAGTACGGGCATTACCCGGTTATTCTCGAGAGGGGAAAAACGTCGGCTCTCACTCCAGGGGATCATGCATGTGGTGCACCTGGCTGAACACCAAGGGGTGGTTGAGGACTATGAGACGGACCTGGTGCGGCGGGTGTTCCGGTTTGACAACATAGAAGTAAAGAGCATCATGACCCACAGGACCGAGGTGTTCAGCGTTGATGAGCAGGCCTCAGTTTCCTCTGTCCTTCCGGAGATGGTTTCCTGGGGCCGCTCCAGAATTCCGGTATATTCCCGTCATCCCGAACAAATCTCAGGGGTCCTGCTGATGCGCGATCTCCTGAAGGCGGTGATTGAGCATCAGCAGGACCTTCGCGTGAAGGACATCATGCAGGAACCGCTGTTTGTCTCAGAAAACAAGAAAGTCCATGAGATGCTGTTCCTCTTCAAATCCCAGAGGCTTCATATGGCGGTGGTGCTCGATGAATACGGCGGGCTTGCCGGGGTAGTCACCCTGGAGGATGTCATGGAAGTGCTCTTCGGGGAACTCTACGATGAGCATGAAGAAAGCGACGGAGAACGGATCATCAGAACGGCAAAGGGTACGTATATCATTCAGGCAGACACTCCGATCCAGCATTTCCAGGACTTCTTCCATGTTGTCCTTGATCACTCGCGCCACGTAACTACCATTGGAGGGTACGTAACTGAAGTTATCGGTCAGATACCTACCTCCGGTCAGAGTACATCTACAGAAGCAGGCACTTTTACCATCAGCAGCATGACTGGAAACCGTATCGAAAGCGTAATATACACCACCTATCCGAAAACCTCTCCTTCGGCATAATCTCCTTTGCTCCCTGCACTGTCATTGACCTTATGAGGCCACATGAGTATCATTCTCCCATGAGTAAATATCCATTTCAGCAGATTGAACAAACTTGGCAGAAGTACTGGGAAGAGAACAGAATCTTCAAGACAGTTGAGGATCCTGCAGTTCCAAAGGAAAAACGACGATATGTCCTGGACATGTTCCCCTATCCCTCCGGATCAGGGCTGCACGTGGGACATCCTGAGGGCTACACGGCAACCGATATATACTGCAGATTCCTCCGGATGAAGGGATACAATGTGCTCCATCCAATGGGGTTTGATTCCTTCGGCCTTCCTGCGGAAAACTATGCTATAGCTACAGGCACCCACCCGGGTGTCACAACAGCAAAAAATATTGACATATTCAGGAAACAGATAAAAAGCCTGGGATTCTCATATGACTGGGACCGTGAAATTTCAACCCACACCCCTGAATACTACCACTGGACCCAGTGGATTTTTCTCCAGCTCTACAAGAAGGGCCTTGCCTACGAATCAGATACCCCAATAAACTGGTGCCCGGACTGTCTCACGGGTCTTGCCAATGAAGAAGTGAATGACGGCAAGTGCGACCGATGCGGCACCCAGGTCAAAAAGAAGAACATCCGGCAGTGGATACTGAAAATCACCGAATATGCCGACCGGCTCCTTGAGGACCTGGATGAGCTGGAATGGACCGATGCGATCAAGGCTATGCAGAGAAACTGGATCGGCCGGAGTGAAGGGGCGGATGTCGTATTCTCCATCGAACATTCTGAAGAATCCATAACGGTGTACACCACCCGACCTGATACCCTCTTCGGTTCAACCTATATGGTTCTTGCACCGGAACACCATTTGGTAAGGGAAATCGTTACAGAAGAACACCGGGATGCAGTTGAACAATACCTGCAGCAGGCGCAGCAGAAATCGGACCTTGAACGGACCGACCTGGCCAAGGAAAAGACCGGTGTGTTCACCGGGGCCCATGCAGTGAATCCGGTTAACGGAAAAAGCATTCCCATCTGGGTTGCCGACTATGTCCTGATATCCTACGGTTCCGGTGCCATCATGGCCGTGCCGGGCCATGACCAGAGGGACTGGGAATTTGCTAAAACATTTAATCTCCCCATTGTTGAGGTTGTGGAAGGCGGAAACCTTGAGGAGGAGGCCTACATCGGAGACGGGCTGCATGTGAATTCCGGCTTCCTGGACGGACTGTCCACCGAAGATGCCGTTGAAAGCATGAACGACTGGCTGGAAAGCAAAAACCTTGGAAAGCGGGCTGTGAACTACAAGCTCCGGGACTGGGTTTTCAGCCGGCAGCGCTATTGGGGAGAACCGATACCCCTGGTACACTGTGATGCATGCGGCATTGTTCCGGTTCCTGAAGAGGAGCTCCCGCTGATGCTGCCTGAAGTGGAATCCTACACTCCCTCCGGGACTGGGGAAAGCCCCTTGGCAAAGATTGACCATTGGGTGAACACCTCCTGTCCGGAATGCGGCGGACATGCAAAACGGGAAACCAACACCATGCCTCAGTGGGCTGGTTCATGCTGGTACTATCTCCGCTATCTGGACCCTGATAATGCGATGGAATTTGCCTCACAGGAACACATTGACTACTGGATGCCCGTTGACCTGTATGTGGGAGGAGCAGAACATGCGGTGCTGCATCTGCTGTATGCCCGGTTCTGGCATAAGGTGCTCTATGATCTGGGAAAGGTAAACTCCAAGGAACCCTTCCTCAAGCTGATAAACCAGGGAATGATTACTTCATTTGCCTACCAGAGGAAGGACAAGTCCCTTGTTCCCACCGATGAAGTTACGGAGAGTGAACCTGGCGTCTTTATTGAAACCGCAACCGACGAGGAGCTTGAGCAGGTTGTTGCGAAGATGTCCAAGAGCCTGAAGAATGTCATTAATCCTGATGAGATCATCTCCTCCTACGGAGCTGACTCCATGAGAATGTATGAGATGTTCATGGGACCGCTTCAGGTATCAAAACCATGGTCGACCAAGGGCCTTGTCGGTGTCTTCAGGTTTCTTGACCGGGTCTGGCGACTTTCCCAGCGGGAACTCACCGATGAACAGCCGCCGGAACCTCTGGTTCGACTGCTGCACAGAACAATCAAGAAGGTAAGTCTCGGCACGGAGCATCTTGAGTTCAACACCGCCATTTCCCAGATGATGATATTCGTCAATGAGCTGTTCAAGGAAGAGAAGCTCTACCGAGAACTCTGGGACCCCTTTGTGCTTCTGCTTTCTCCCTATGCTCCCCATTTAGGAGAAGAACTGCATCAGCGACTCGGGCATGAGCACTCACTGGCCTATGCGCCATGGCCCTCCTGGGATGAGGAGCTGACTAGAGAAGAGGAGACCGAAGTGGTGTTCCAGGTGAACGGAAAGGTCCGTGCAAAGGCCATGATGAGTGCTGAAGCTGACCAGGAATCGATGAAGCAGGCTGCCTTGGAGCACCAGCGAATACGCCAGTGGATTGAGGGCAAGGTGGTAGTGAAAATCATTGCCATTCCCCAGCGGCTGGTAAATATTGTCGTTAAATAGGTCATATCCCGGGATATTCCCGGGATATGTGAATCTTTACACCGAATAACTGCTGAGATAGGTCTTCTGCTCTTCTGTCAGGTCATCGATGCTCTTTCCCATGGAAGCAAGTTTTCTCTCTGCAACCTCCTGGTCAACCTCCGGGGGGACCTGTATCAGCATGTCGGTAAGTTCTCCTGCATGTTCTATCAGGTACTTGGCGCTGAGGGCCTGGACGGCGAAGCTCATGTCCATGATCTCCGCAGGATGTCCGTCCCCTGCTGCAAGGTTAACTAACCGGCCTTCCCCGATCACATAGACCCACCGATGCTCATCAAGACGGTATCCCATAATGTGGTCACGCTGCTGCTGCTTTTCTATGCAGATCTCTTCAAGCTTCGCAACATCAACCTCCACATCGAAATGCCCGGCATTGCACAGTACGGCTCCGTTTTTCATAACCTTGAAGTCATCCTCATCAATCACCCCGCTGCAGCCGGTAACAGTGATGAAGAGATCTCCTACCGCAGCTGCTTCCTGCATCGGCATCACATCAAACCCGTCCATGGCTGCTTCAACGGCCCGTACCGGGTTCACCTCCGTGACAATTACCCGGGCACCCATTCCTGCCGCACGCATGGCCACGCCCTTGCCGCACCATCCGTATCCGGCTACCACTACGTCCTTTCCCGCCATGATCAGATTTGTCGTGCGGTTTACTGCGTCAATTACTGACTGGCCCGTACCGTACCGGTTGTCAAACAGATGCTTGCATTGCGCATTGTTCACCAGCACCATCGGGAATTTCAGCCTGCCGGCTTTTTCCATGGCCGTCAGCCGAATGATGCCGGTGGTGGTTTCTTCACAGCCGCCGATTACATGCTTGATTTTCTCAGGAAACCTGCGGTGAAGCATATTGAGAAGATCGCCGCCGTCATCAATAATAATACTGCAGTCATTCTCCAGGGTATTGGCAATATGCTGATCATATTCCTGGGGTGAGGCATTATACCAGGCATGCACCTCCATACCGTCCTCAGCAAGGGCCGCTGCGATATCATCCTGGGTGGACAGGGGGTTGCTCCCAGTTACAAACATCTGCGCTCCCCCGGCCGCCAGCACCCGGCATAGATAGGCAGTCTTCGCTTCAAGATGTATGGAGAGGGCAATCCGGTACCCGCAAAAGGGCCTGGTCCTAGTAAACTCCTCTTCCATGCTTCTGAGGATGGGCATATTGCGTTTCACCCATTCAATCTTCCTGTGCCCCGAAGGAGCCAGGGTAATGTCACGTATTTCATTGTTCATAGAGAATCCTCCGCATCGTATTATATTCTGTCCTCAGCAGATCTGAGGGTTTTTTTCTTCCAGGGAATCAGCATGGAAATCTCCCGCTGCACCTCTTCATATTCGGGCCTGGTCTTAAGGATTTTTCTCTCAATCCAGGGAATGGAGACAGAAAGAAACAGCAGGAGCATTGAAAGCGGGCACAGCAGAAGCAGCAGCGATGCATAGGGGCTGGCAAGGGCGCAGAAGGCAGCACCGAACCAGACCATCAGCTCTCCAAGGTAATTGGGGTGCCGTGAAACTCCCCAGAGTCCCGATTTCATGATCCTTCCCGTACCGGACTGCTTGAATCGGTCCATCTGGATGTCGGCAATATATTCCAGCAGGATCCCTGAAGCAGTCACGGCAAGCCCGATGACCATCCAGGGAGAACACTCCGCGGGAGGGGCTGCAAGAAGCACATAGATGGGTATCATGGCAATAAATACCTGCAGCGTGGGATAGATCATGATCCCGAACAGCTCGACCATGGGGAAGAATTTTCCGGTACGTTCCCTGAACTCCCGGTACCGCCAGTCCTCGTCATCCATGCCCTTCCAGCGATGAGCCCAGTTCCAAGTCAGCCTGACAGACCAGATAAGCAGCAGGAAAAACAGCATCGCTGTTTGGGCCGTCATTCCGTCGGCCCAGTAGAGATAGATTACCGGAGGTGCAGCGCTCCAATAGGGATCATAGAGACTAGCATTTCCAAAGATTCGTGATGCCCCATAGACCACCAGCGTTGCAGCAAGGTCTGCGATAAGGACCTTCACCAGCGGGGACATTTCTTCCGGCAGCGTCAGAATAACCGCAGCGGCAGCGGCGAATGCTGCCAGGTAAACTGCTGCTGCAGTTAGCAGTGCTCGTGTTTTACTGTTGCTCATTCCCATCGGTACGCTCCTTGAGTATCCAGGATGCTTCTCCCCGGGAGTCTGTCAGTACGTGCAGCAGCAGTTCCCCCGATCCATGAAGAAACACGTAGGACCCGGGATAAGACAGCAGAAACACCGCATCCCGTGAAGCATCATGGAAAAACCATGATGAAGGATCACTGCGCAGGACCCATCTGCCGACGGGGAGGTCCGGAATGTCCGCCTTCACTGTCGGCAGCATCCTGACAGTATCCATGGGAAACCGGCCTGTCAGTATGCTTCCCCGTGCCTGCGTGACATCCAGGCTCTGCAATTGTATATCTCCTTGGTCATCTAGGGCAACCGCCTTTAGAAGGTTTTCCTTCCAGAAGTTGAGAGAAAGCACCCTGCAGTGACGAGGTGCTGTTGCCCAAAGGTCAATAAGCAGTTCAGCAAGCTGCCCGTAAAATGGTTTCAGCTCCACTGTACCGGAGTCACGGAATGACGAAAACCCTCCTGGGCCGCTCCAGATACCGAAGGGCCGGGCCAGTATCGGCACATCATACCCCTTCTCAACTGTTATACGCACACGCCTGGTACCCGCAGGCACATGGAGCCTCTCAATTTCGCCTGTCTGCTTCGGCCATTCCAGCTGATGCCAGGGCATCTCAATTCCTGCATCAGTCCATGCAGACGGGTCAGGAAGCAGGACATCGATATCCCGGTGCCGCTCCGCCAGGGTGCAGCTGCAGAGCATCAGTGCGACGGATATGATTCTGATGATGTTCATAGGCATTTCCTCCGTATATAGAGGAAATAACGGAAAAACCCCGCTACTGCTTCAAAACTTCAGACATCTCCCTGCGTACCTCGGAAAAAAACTGCCTGACAGATTCCTCACGGTAGTCTGCATAGGTCCAGGGAAGGGGCTCATAGGTTCCATGCATGTAGATCAAAGTCACTTCACCATAGATCCCGTCTTTCAGCGGTATCCTGTGCTCCCGGTCCTTTACCGTAGCAAGGATAAGCCTCCCCGGGGAAAGCAGTCCGGGATCTATGTTGATCACCCTCTTCCCGTCACGCGATAACCGCTGTTCAATTTCCTGGGTTACTCCCTTGATATCTGCAAGCTCATCAGGCTGTACGGGGTTCTGGAACACCAGATAGAAGCGCTGAAGGGACTCCCCCATTTCACGGGCATAGTATCGGGTAAAGGTGAAGTCGATCTTTTCGGTCCTTCGCAGTACCGGCCCGAAACGGTGCGTCAGGGCATCCTCGGCTTCCTGTTCTGCTGAAGGAAGCGCCGAGAGCATTCCCGCAATCAGAAGATGGGGACGAAAGGACTGGACAGTTCCCATAGCACCGCTCCTCAGCGCACACCTTCAACCATTCCGAGCACCCGGAAGTCTACTGATACCTCCCGAAGCTGTTCGCAGGCGGTACTGCAGGACTTCACATCGGGAATTTCAGACTCAATAAAGAACATATACTCCCAGGGTTTTCCATGAATCGGCCTGGATTCAAGCTTCTTCATATTCATGCCGTTCTCTGCAAGAATTTTCAGGCACTTGAAGAGTGCTCCGGGCTCATCGGGGGTAGAGAAGACCATAATGACCCGTGCAGCCTTGGAGATGTCAACCACGGAATCAGCATGCTCCTCCCGGGTTATTACATAAAAACGGGTGTAGTTCCTCGGATTGGTTTCAATGCCCTCCTTGAGCACCTCAAGTCCGTAATAATCTGCAGCGGCGCTTCCTGCAATGGCTGCTGCCTGGGGATCAGTGATCTCTGCCACATGGGCAACCGCCCCTGCGGTATCGAAGAAGGGGATCCGCTGCACACCGGGAAGGGAATCAAGAAACTCCTCGCACTGCGCCAGTCCCTGGGGGTGGGAGTACACTTTCTTCACATCAGAAATCTGCGTGCCCGGCTTTGCTATCAAGCTGTGAATTATGCGAATTTCCGTCTCCCCCACTACCCGGCATGCAGGATACCTGAGCAGCAGGTCAAGGTTCTCGTTGATCACCCCGGCAAGGGAATTTTCCACCGGAATGATGCCGAAATGTGAAGCACCGGAGGCAACTTCTTCAAATACGTCCCGAAAGCTTCTGCAGGCAGCCGGTTCATACTCTTCACGGAAATACCGCTTCAACGCCTCTTCGCTGTAGGCACCATGGACTCCTTGGAATGCCGCACGGTCCATGCCCGACGTCTTTGCAGAGCTATGGAGCTCAACGGGTTCTTTCTTCCTCGGAATATGCTCAATGGATTTTCCCAGCACAGGAGTCAATGCCTGGATATCACGCATGAGTTTTTCAAACTGCTCAGGAAAGAGGGACTGGGGCCCGTCAGAAAGGGCGTTGTCAGGATCAGTATGCACCTCAACCATCAGTCCGTCCGCACCTGCGGCCACTGCTGCAAGGCCCATGGGGGGCACCTTTGCCCGAAGTCCGGTGGCATGGCTCGGATCTACAATGACAGGAAGATGGCTCAGTTTTTTCACCACCGGTATTGCGCTGAGGTCCAGAGTGTTTCTGGTATACCGTTCAAAGGTCCTGATTCCCCGTTCACAGAGCACAACATGGTCAGTGCCATGGGCCATCAGGTACTCAGCGGCCATCAGCCACTCTTCGATGGTTGCTGCAAGTCCCCTTTTCAGTATAACCGGGAGCCCTGCAGCGCCAACCGCCTTCAGCAGTTCAAAGTTCTGCATATTTCTGGCCCCGATCTGAAAGGCATCGACATACTCCCTCATCATGTCGACATATGCGGGGCTGGTAATTTCTGAGGTAATGGGCAGTCCGAAGGCTTCTCCTGCCTCCTTCATATACCGAAGTCCCTCCTCACCAAGACCCTGGAAGGCATAGGGAGATGTACGGGGCTTAAATGCGCCGCCCCGGAGAATCACTGCGCCGGCACGGCTGACTGCCTCTGCCACATCGAATATCTGCTGCCGTGACTCAATTCCGCAGGGACCGGCGATCACCGCCACCCGATTCCCGCCGATCTTCACCGGGCCAACAGACACCACGGTATCCTCACGCTTGAGCTCCCGTGAGGCCAGCTTGTAGGGCCTGGTGATGGGTACCACCTTGGAAACCCCGTCAAGCAGTTCAACTTCCCTGAGATCCATTCCGGGGGTGCCGACGGCGCCGAAGATGGTCTCAACCTCACCGACAATTTCCCGCACCCGGTAGCCTCTCTTTTCAAGGAATTCCCGGATATGTGCCTTCTTCTCTTCACTGATTTTTTGCTCAAGTACGATTATCATAGAGAGAAACCTAGGGATATTGCTCCTTTGTGTCAAGATGCTTTCTTGACATTTTCCTGGAGCTTTGAATAGATAACATCTATGAAATCAGCTGTTGAAGTGTTTCTCCTCATACAGAAGAGCATTGCCGGGGCATCAGCCCCTTCGATCCAGCAGATACAAAGCAGCTTCAAGGACCCCTTTCATATCCTTATTTCAACCTTGATCTCCCTGAGAACAAAGGATCCGGTCACTTTGGCCTCCTCCCGCAGGCTCTTTGCATATGCAGATACACCGCAGCAGCTTGCACAGGCAGATGAGCACACTGTCGCCTCATTGATATATCACT
>PWNW01000309.1 GCA_003557605.1 Spirochaetaceae bacterium | reverse complement strand
GGAACTGACTGCAGACCGGGATTTGAAGAGCCGGAGGGTGGTTCAGCTGCTCACCCTTGCTCAGCAGCAGGGTGTACCGACGATACGGGTGACTGCGTCTCAGATGAAGCAGTACGGACCCTACAATGAGCACCGGGGCATGATACTGAGGGTCCCTGAAGAAAGTGCTGCCCAGGAGCACTATAGAAGTCTTCCAGAGTTTTTTTCCGCTGTTAAAGATCAGCAGCAGTGCCTGGTTCTGCTGCTTGACGGGATTACTGATCCCCATAATCTCGGGGCCGTGCTGAGGAGTGCGGACCAGTTTCTCTGTGATGCTGTGGTGATTCCGGGAAGGAGGAGCTCCCAGGTTACGGAAACTGTCATGAAGGTTTCAGCTGGAGCGGCAAAATATGTTCCTGTGATTACCGTAAGCAACCTGGTGCAGGCGGTACGGGATGCGCAGCGTCAAAATTTCTGGGTGTATGGTGCTGACATCGGAGGGGAGACGCTTCATGCAGCTGATCTGACCGGCAGGACCGTGCTGGTCCTTGGCGGTGAAGGAAAAGGCATCAGCAGGATGATTCGTGAAGTGTGCGACAAACGCATAACCATTCCCTGCAGAGGACATATTGATTCCCTCAATGTATCGGTTGCTGCCGGAATCCTGCTCTATGAAGTCAGGCGGCAGCAGGGATGGGGCTGTTAGTTCTCTTCAAAAAACTTGTTCCCGATATCGTTACGGAACCATTTCCCCTCATAGTTAATTTCCGGTACTAGTTCATACACGTTCTCATTGGCTTCCTGGATGTTGTTCCCCATACCCACTAAGGTAAAGCATCGTCCTCCGGTGGTTACCAGATGGTCGCCTTCCTTGTCTACGGCACCGTAGAACAGCAGCTGGGATGATCCTCCAATATAGGGGACAGCATCTACAACCTTTCCGGTTTCGGGTACAGAGGGATAACCGCGACTTGCAAGCACTACAGCAACTGATGAAGATTCTGATACTTCCAGCGGAAAAGACTGGATCTCCTGACGGTGTACGGCCTCAAGGATATCAAGGAAGTCAGAAGTTATCAGGGGGAGAATGGCCTGGGTGGCAGGATCATTGAACCGCACATGATAATCAACCACCGTTGCTCGGTCATCTCCGACAATGACGCTGAACAGCAGCACCCCTCGATAGCTCAGATGCTCCTGTCTCATCCCTTCAAGAGTGGGTTCTACAATCTCAGAGATAATCTGCTGGTGTGCATGCTTGTTAAGAATCGGCACTGGACAGATGGCTCCCATACCGCCGGTGGGCGCGCCCCGGTCGTTTTCCTCACTTTTTGTGTATTCAGAGCAGTTCGGCAGGAGAAGATACCCCTTTTCGTCAATCAATGCTGTGATGGTAAGGGGAAGCCCCTTCAGATGCTCCTCAAGGATAATTGAACCGCTTTCAAGCAGGGGCAATGCAAAATTCATCAAACATTCTGAGGAGCTGCAGTCTATCATCTCCCGGCTCGGGGCCAGGGCATTTCTCTTAATTACAAACCTGGTGCCTTCATTGGCACGGAGAAAGGACCGGAGTTCTTCAGCATCATCAAATATCTGATAACTGGAGTGGGGCACTCCCCAGCGTTCCATAAAGGACCTGGCAAAACGTCGGTCGCTTTCCAGTCTCATGGATGAACGGGGGGACCCGAACACCGGGTATCCTGCCTGTCTCATGGTGTCGGCAACCCCTGCGGCCAGAGGCGTTTCAGTACCGGCAAATACATGGTCGATGGAATAGGTCCGGCAGGCCTCTAGAATTGCCTGGGAGTTCGACGGATCAATATGGGGCAGGTTCATGCCGATTTTCGCTGTTCCTGCATTGCCGGGGGCGATATACAGTCCGGATATCCTTCGGCTTTTTGAGAACATCCAGGCAAGCGCATGGTCCTTCGCCCCTGAACCGATGATAAGGATTTTCAACGCAGATCCTCCCTCTTTTTGATATCACAACCTATCACTGCAGTGAAAATTGGTCAAGGTTAGCAAAAACGGGGGATTTCTGTAAAATTTCCAGATATTCCTGTCGTGTTTCGGCATGGACAAGGTCATGGCGCAGAGCTGCGGACCTCGGCAGTCCCTTTGTATAGGCGCAGACGTGTTTGCGCATTTCCCTGCAGGCTTTCTTTTCTCCTGCATCGGCAATTGCCGCATCCAGGTGACGGATGATCGTTTTCAAGAGCATCTCTGCATCCGGTGCGGTATAGGAGGACCCGGTAAGCAGCAGTTTTGACTGCTCAAATATGAAGGGATTTCCCACAGCTCCGCGCCCGATCATAACTCCGTGGGCTCCGGTCTCTTCAAGCATCTGCTTCACCCGCTCCGGTGAATCTGCATCTCCTGACCCGATGACCGGAACATCGGAGTTCTGCACCAGCTGAGCTGTCAGTGACCAGTCAGCCCGTCCGCTGTATCCCTGTGATCTGGTGCGGGGATGCAGGGTAAGCAGGGAGGCCCCTGCTTCCTGGGCTTTCTGTGCAAAGGAGAGAAAGGAAATTGAATCATGGTCCCAGCCTGACCTGAATTTCACGCTCACCGCCGCAGGGGATGCTTCAGTGAGGGTCTTCACGATATCAGCCATGTCATCGGGCCGAAGCATCAAAGCGGACCCTGCTCCGGTTTTCACTACCTTAGGAACCGGGCATCCGCAGTTGATGTCTATCAATGCCGGACGATAGGAGAGTATGACCGGGAGTGCGCGCAGAGCCTGGGAATAATGGGAGAGAAATATCTGAATAACCAGGTTTTCTTCATTCTCTGCACGCCGCATGAGTGCTTCAGTCTTTTCACTTCCCCTGGCTGCGGCTTCTGCGGATACCATTTCGCTCCAGCACATGGAGGCTCCCTGCTCCAGGCATATGCTCCGGAATGGGGGGTCGGTAAAACCCGCAAGGGGTGCAAGAAACAGATTCCCCCTGACCGTTATTCCGGGCAGGGGAATGTCATGATAGAGTGATGCTGCTGGTCTATTCATGTGACGGGGGAAGATGAAATGCCCTCAGGCTGTTTTCAAAGAGTATCGGGGCAAGGTCCTCAAGGGGCATCTCTCTCAGTTCGGCAATACCCTCAGCTACCTTCGGGAGGTAGGCAGGCTTGTTCCTCTTCCCCTGATATGCGGAGGGGACCATAAACGGGCTTTCCGATTCAATCAGCATTCTCTCCAGCGGCATGTTCACCACCGTTTCATGAAGATTGCGTGCATTCCTGTAGGTGACGTTTCCAGCAAATGAGATAAAGAGGTCCATGTCAAGGGCTTTTTTTGCATATTCCCAGTTCTCCGAGTAACAGTGGAGAATTCCTCCCTTCGGGGGAAGTCTGTCCTGGAGTATGCTCAGCACATCGCTGCCGGCCTCACGGTTATGGATGATTACCGGCAGGTCAAGTTCCTTGGCAATGTCAAGCTGCTGAATAAACAGCTCAATCTGTGATTTCTTGTTGCCGAATTTTCTGAAGTAGTCAAGACCAATTTCACCAATTGCGACAATGCGGTCAAGGGAGGCTCTCTGCGTTACCTGCATGTCCCAGTCATGTCCCGGGTTGGTCACTTCTGAAGGCGATACTCCAACGGCATGAAATACATTCTTTGCTGTTTTGAGATTACTGTAGACTGTGTCAAAGTCTGAAAGAGAGTTGCAGATGCTTACCAGGTGCTTTACCTGAGCTCTTTGAGCTTGTTTAATAATGAGCAGCTGTTCGATTTGGTCTTCATGGATAAGACCAATATGCGCATGAGTATCAAAAAAATCCATACTGGTGTACCGCTTATAAATAAATAAAGATTTGAGTCTGAAAAACGACTTTCTACAAGATAGCATGTTCAGCATGTACCGTCAATTGCGTTTGACAATTATTTTACTCCGTGGTAGGTTTATACTCCGAAATAGATAATGTCGATCAGCAGAGGTACGTTCCATATATATGAGCAGTGACGCAGCCCAAAACAGCAAAACAGATAACAAGCATCAGGCCCCTCCTGATGCTGTACAGGAACATGACAGCAGGTCATATGTGTATCTGGTGAAGAATGAACATTCAAGTGAGACCTTTGTCTGTTCTTACCATGAGGATGTAGCAGACCGCACCTATGTGGTGGCCCCGACCCGTTACGGAATGGACCTGGGTCTGGTCCTCGGAAAACTTCACTGTGAAGGTTCCTGTAAAGTCAAGGGTGAGGTATTTCCCATTCAGCGGCCGGCTTCCCAGGAGGACCTGGAGACCTATGAAAGAAACTGTGAACGTGAGAGGGAAGCATATACCGTCTGCCGGGAAAAGATTGAAAAGCATAAACTGGACATGAAGCTGATTTCTGCCCACTACCTGCTTGATGAACCGAAGGTGCTGTTTTTCTTTACCGCCGATTCCCGGGTGGATTTCCGTAATCTGGTAAAGGACCTGGTGACGGTGTTCCGCATGCGTATTGAGCTTCGCCAGATCGGAGTCCGTGATGAATCACGGGTAACCGGAGGGATGGCTGTATGCGGCAGGGGACTGTGCTGCAACACCATTACCGATAAGCTCAAGCCGGTATCGATAAAAATGGCCAAGGAACAGAACCTTTCACTCAATTCAATGAAGATCTCAGGGCCCTGCGGGCGGCTGCTGTGCTGTCTTGCCTATGAATATGATTTTTACCATGAACAGAAACGGGACCTCCCGTCGGAGGGAAGCAGGATACCATGCGGAGATGAACTCTGCAGGATTACGGAGGTTAATATTTTATCGAGGAAAGTGTACATCAGTTCCGGCGACGGAAGGCTGATTGCGGTGCCGTTTTCGTTTCTCAGGAGGCAGGAGGACGGAAAATGGAGGATTGACTCCAGTTTCCTCGAAGAATAGCAGAAGATTTTTCTGCAACAATAAACTATTATCTTGACAAGTTTTATACAGTTTGATAACTTTTTGAATAATGTGGTATGCTGTGCTGAAGGCACCCGTATCATGGAATGCACCGAATTATCATATATTTATACGTACATGGAGGTACATAGAAGTGGCCAATTCAAAGTCTGCCGCAAAACGTGACCGGCAGAGCAAGGAGAGACGGTTGAGAAACCGTATGGCAAAAAGCACTCTGCGCTCTGCCACAAGAAAATTTAATGAAGCAGTAGCTGCCCAGGACAGCAGCACCGCTGGAGAGGAGCTGCAGCAGGTTGTACAGCTCCTTGACAAATATGCAGGTAAGGGATTCCTTCATCGGAATACCGCAGCAAGGAAAAAATCAAGGCTTCATGCACAGCTGAAATCTATTCAGTAAGGGGGATTATCATGCCATCAGGAAAAATGACAAAGGCTGAGATCATAGAGCGGATCCATCAGGAAAATGGAATTCACAGAGGTGACATCCACCTGGTCATCGATAATCTTTTCGAAATATTGAAGGATGGTCTTGGAAGGGATCAGGTTATTGAACTGAGGGGATTCGGTACCTTTGAGATCAGGACCCGCAAGGGCCGTGAGCGTGCGAGAAATCCCAAGACTGGAGATATCGTGCCCGTCGATACCCATGGTGTGGCTGTGTTTAGACCCGGCAAGGAGTTGAAGCAGATTGCCTGGCCGCTGAGAAAATAAGGGTTAATCACTGTACATGAGGAAGATGCAGATACATAAAAAACCACATGGAGAAGCAATGGGGCATCTTCAGAAATCTGGAAAGGGCCTGAAACTGTTAGGGTTTGAGGTCCTTTTACTTATTTCCGGAGTGCTTCTGTTTGCATTATCCTTTCCGAATTTTCTGAATGACGACGGATATCCGATGCTGGGCTTCATTGCGCTGATTCCGATGTTTGCGCTTATCAGGTCCTCAAGCTGGAAACTGATTGTTCCCTACGCCATAGTATACGGATTTACCAAATACACGCTGTTCAACTACTGGCTGGCGACGTTTCATCCCCTGGCAATTTATATCGCCCCGATTGTCTGCACCAGTCAGATAATATTCATGTTTCCAGCCCTGAAGCTGATAGACCGGGCGTTTCCGAAATACGGGTTCCTGCTCCAAGCGGCGGGATTCGTCGCCTATGAGTATGTAAAAACCCTCGGCTTTGTGGGATATCCCTACGGGATTATCGGATACTCGGTGTATACATTTCTGCCCTTCATCCAGATCGCCGAAATTACCGGTGTCTGGGGGGTAAGCCTGATGATTGCCATGCCCAGCGCGCTGCTGGGACGTATGGTGGTTGACTGGTATGAGGCAGGAAAACCCTTGGCGCTGAAGACGCTGATGTCCCAGATTCCCTTTGTGATCGCCTATGCTGTTTTGTTTGCCGCTGTGCTGATCTTCGGCTTTGTCCGGATGCATCAGGTTTCCCAGTGGGAGGTTGCCCGTCATTGGAAGACCGCACTGGTGCAGCATAATGCAGACACTTGGGTCGGCGGGTTTCAGCAGTACCAGAGGAACTTCCGGACCATGAGGCGCCTCAGCCTCGAAGCGCTGGAGGAAGACCCGGATATCGACATCATTGTGTGGTCAGAAACCGCCTTTGTTCCCGGAATCTACTGGCACGCAACCTATCGAACAAATCAGCAGATGACAGGGCTGGTACATGAATTTGAAACCTTTGCCAAAACCCTGGACGTTCCGCTGGTGACCGGCAACAGTGACGGGCGCCTTAAGGACCCAACACTGCCGCCGGTGCTTGACGGGGGAAGACTGAACCGGGAGGACTTCAACTCGGTGATT
>PWNW01000061.1 GCA_003557605.1 Spirochaetaceae bacterium | reverse complement strand
AAGAGATCAACCCCTCTGACTCTGGGATCTTCCTTTCCTACACGTTCAAAGGAATCAGATGCTGCGCTATACGCCACCAACCCCCTGGTCGGAGAAAGGAAGACTCCGCTTTTCCCTGCATCATCGAGAGATACCACCTTTCCGAGCTTTTCTCTCGTGCGGTGTCGAGACCTCCCTTTGTATGATCTGTCATATTCTGTTGTCATGATTGATGCACTGCCTGACTTTACGCTTCCATCGCTATTTCTCACCAGCTTTTGCACTTTTATGAATGCCATGAGCCGCCACCTTCCAGACAACAAGATATAGTGCTAAGTAGAACCATATATATAGTACGACAAATGGCTTCAGTATGCAAGAGGAATAATAGAATTGCGCATAGTTATGCATGGATTCAAGTTTTATTGATTACTTGTGAGGGTATGGTTAAACTTTTTGGTTTATCGTAGCTTAATTAATCCATCTTGAATTCTGTGTTTCAAATCAAGCACATTGGTTTCTATTATTTTCATGATAGAAAGAAACTCATCATCATCCTTTCCTGTGGGATCATCTAGGTTCCAATCCTCCCGGTGTTTGCACGGCAGATATGGACACTCAACATTGCAGCCCATGGTAATGACCACATCCACTGGAGGAATATCATCGATCAGTTTTGATCTCTGGGTTTCCTCCATATCTATCCCGTACTCTCTCTTCATGAGCCTCACTGCATCCTGGTTGATGCGGTCCTTCGTCTCCGTCCCTGCTGAACAGCTTTCAAACACATCAGATGCTAATAGTTTGCCAAGGGCTTCTGCTATCTGACTTCTGCAGGAGTTATGGACACAGATAAATGCGATTATCGGTGTATTCATGCTGGAAACCATCCTTTTGTCCTATTTGCTATCTTTACAAGGGTGAGCATCACCGGCACCTCAACTAGGACTCCGACAATCGTTGCAAGGGCTACAGGGCTCTGGGTTCCAAAAAGTGCGATAGCTACAGCTACCGCCAGCTCAAAAAAGTTTGATGCTCCGATCATTCCTGCCGGAGCTGCTACATCGTGCTTGAGTTTTAATACCCGGGCAGCAAGATAGGCGATGAAGAAAATGAGGAACGTCTGGAGCGTAAGCGGTATTGCGATCAGGAATATATGAAGTGGATTTTGGAGTATTACATGTCCTTGAAAGGAAAAGATAATTATCAGCGTTAACAGCAGTCCACCAACGGTGATATTATTGAACTTCGGAAGAAATCTATTCTGGAAATAATCAAACCCCTTGTTCCTTATTACCGTCCTGCGGGTATATATACCAGCGGTCAGGGGTATGACTACAAACAGCACCACTGACAGTATCAGTGTTGCCCACGGAATCGATATTCCCCCGATGCCGAGCAGAAGCGCTACGATGGGGGTAAAAGCAACCAGGATGATCAGGTCATTGGTCGCCACCTGCACTACTGTGTATGCTGCATTACCCTTGGTCAAGTGACTCCAAACAAATACCATGGCTGTACAAGGAGCTGCTCCTAAGATCACCGCTCCAGCAAGATAGTCCCGAGCCATATGCTCAGGAATGAGAGCTGAAAAAATTACGTGGAAGAACAGATAGGAGATACCGAACATGGTGAAGGGTTTGATAAGCCAGTTGACAACCCAGGTCAAATAGAGCCCTTTAGGGCTTCTCCCGACATCCTTGATGCTCTGGAAGTCTACCTTGAGCATCATTGGGTAGATCATCAGCCAGATCAATATCGCTATAGGTATCGACACATTGGCATACTCAAAGCGTCCAAGGAATTCAGGAATTCCCGGCAGGAATCTTCCGATAAGAATGCCTGCGACCATACAGAGAGCAACCCATATTGTCAAATAGTGTTCGAAAAAACTAATGCCTGCAATTTTCTCTTTTGCCATAACATCTTCCTTTCAAATTGCTTTTATATATTTTGGCTGTAAATTTACTAAAACAAATACCCATACACCATTCCAACCCCTGTAGACATAATCACTACCAGCAATACATACACCAGGGTCTTTCTCCATCCAAGCTCTCCTGCAATCACCAGGATTGAAGGAAGTGACAGTGAAGGGCCAGCAAGAAGCAGTGCAAGCGAAGGACCGGAGCCCATACCTGCTCCGATGAGTCCCTGCATGATCGGTACTTCAGTCAGGGTTGCGAAGTACATAAGAGCACCGGCAACTGAGGCAAAAAGATTCGAAGAAAGTGAATTTCCACCTACCAGTGAAGCAATCCACTCTTCTGGAATCAGCGCCTGGTGCCCCGGCCTGCCGAGGAGAAAGCCTGCTATCATAACTCCGCCGAATAGCAGCGGCAGAATCTGGACGGAAAAGTCACGGGCAGCACCAACCCAGTCCTTGAGATCTGAGCGGGAAAACCACCGTACCAGGGAATAGACCAGCATAAGGGCAAATATGCCCGTAATACCATATCTCCATGTATATATTGCATCCCAGAAAACGACCGATCCACCGGAAGGAGCCCAGTTAAGAAATACCAAGATTCCGATCATGGAAGTCATAAAGAACATCATCTGGCCCAGTGTACGTTCCCCACCTTCTCCTGAATCCTGAAACATAGCAGCATTAGTAGTACGAGCGTTATCTTCCTTGCGGAATACAAGATGCATACACAGTCCAATAACCACTGCGAATATGACTGCACCAACCGCCCGGGCAATTCCCAACTGCAATCCCAGTACCTTGGCGGTTAATACAATGGCCAGCACATTGATCGCGGGACCGGAATAGAGAAAAGCTACCGCAGGACCGATTCCTGCTCCTTTTTTATAGATTCCCTTGAATATCGGCAGAACAGTACAGGAACAGACTGCCAGGATAGTACCAGATACAGCGGCAGTACCATATGCCACCGGCTTCTTTGCATCTGGGCCGAGATATTTGATCACCGACTGCTGGTTAAGAAATACCATAATCGCACCGGCAATGAAGAACGCCGGTATCAGGCACAGCAGCACATGCTCCCGGGTATACTCAGAGAGCATGAGCAATGATTCCTGAACTGCAGACTGGATCCGGGGAGCCTCAAAGGGGACAAAGAAGGCAAAGAGAAAAATGAATCCCATCACTGCAAGCAGATGGTTTTTTTTCTCCTGAAAGAACGTTTTCATTTTTGCCCCCTGCTAGGGTCTATCATGAAAGCATCTCCTCAATTTCACCTACCGAGAGTACTTTTCCTGTCTTTTTCACTACCCCGTCAATTGCCAGGCCTGGGGTGATCATCACTCCCATGTCCATAATGGCGTCCATGTCTTGGATTTTTACAATATTAGCATCAATGCCCAGGTTATTTATCGCTTCTCTCGCATTTCCCTCAAGCCTGCGGCAGTTCGGACAGCCGCTTCCCAGGATTTGGATAACCATAACGCACCTCCTATTGTTATTTGGCAATATAACCAATATTTCTAACAATGTCAACATCGTCTGTTATTTGGCGATATTGCAAAATATTCAATAATACCGCATACTACCATACAGGAGGCATCATGGGAAGCATTGATAATCCGAGGGTTCATGAATTATCGCAAATTCTTAAGGCGTTGGGACACCCTACCCGACTGTTCATCATTGAAGAGATTGCGGAAGAACCAGCATGCGTCTGCGTCCTCAAGGAGCGCATAGGGGCAGATACCTCTACTGTTTCAAAGCATCTCTCCATACTCCGAAATGCCGGGTTGGTCACCATGGAGAAGAAAGGAACCATGGTATACTATTCACTGTCCTGCGCCTGCATCAAGGACTGCATCAAGGCACTTTCACCCCTCATTGAACTGAAGCACAAACGATACTGCGAGATGCTGCAGTAGATCAAGAAATACGGTTCAGCAATAAAGATTTAGAGCATCAACATTTATGGAGGTTCAGCATGGAACAAGTATCAAAGCAAAGTGTACGTAATCGGTATGCCGGTATTGCAGTATCCCAGAGTAAAGGATGCGGCTGTTCTCACGACAAGTGCTCTCCCCCTTGCTGCAGCGGGGAATCTTCGGTGCACACCCCTGGCGAGGAACTGGGGTATTCTCAGGAAGAGCTGAATTCTGTTCCTGAAGGGGTCAATCTTGGTCTCGGTTGCGGCAACCCACAGGCTATCGCAAATCTCAGAGAAGGGGAAATAGTGGTAGATCTTGGCAGCGGAGCAGGCTTTGATTGTTTTTTGGCAGCCAGGAAAGTAGGACAAGACGGCAAAGTATACGGCATTGATATGACCCGGGAAATGATTGATGCCGCTCAAAGAAATGCTGTGAAGTCAAATCTAACCAATGTTGAGTTTATTCTGGGTGAAATTGAAGATGTTCCCCTGCCCGATAATACAGCCGATGCAGTGATATCAAATTGTGTTATCAACCTCTCTTTTGATAAGCCAAAGGTGTTTGCCGAAGCCTACCGAATACTCAAACCTGGAGGCAGATTGGCTGTAAGTGATATTGTCACCCAGGAAGAAATTCCTCCGGAACTGCGGGACGATCCCATGCTGCACAGTGCCTGCATTTCGGGAGCTTCTCCCATAGACGATGTAATCCGTATGATGGAGGATGCAGGGTTTGTTCAGGTTTCCGTTGTACCCAAAGATGAGAGCAAGAGATTCATTACCACTTGGGCACCGGGAAGCAGAGCTGAGGATTATATTGTGTCTGCAGAGATATCAGGAAAGAAATAAGCCGATGGGCTGATTCTCAGCCCTTGCTTTACTGGACATCCAAGCTATCGGTACAAACCCAACTGATAGAGGTTCAGTTCCGCTTGAAAGTCTTCCTCCGCTGCAACAACTGCAATACTTGATATAGACTCCATCCTGAGCGAACGACCTCCCCATGACCCCCGGCTGGAAAAGGAACTCCAGGGGACTCGAATCGTTTCCCGGGTTTCAGAAACATCCAGCAAAGCGGAGTAGTAGCTCCACGGAAGCCTGTTGTCCGCAGTACGGACAAACAAATAGTACCTGCCTCCCTCAGCTGCGTCCAGTTCCACCTCAATGCCGGAAAAACCGGATCCGTCAAAATATTCTGATTCACGCTGCAGTCTCACCTGGATAAAACCGCCTCCCCTGGTAACTACCTGTCCTGCAAGTCTCAGGGCAGGTCCATGATCGGTCATTACGATGCGCGGACTTTCCAGAGTTGACCTGCCGCCCATGACAGTATCTGCAAGTCCCTGCCACCGCCATCCAGGCAGTTCAAACAGCCGGTTCGGAAAGTCAGCCAGCAGTACAGTATCAGCAGAAGCTGGAACAGCCAGCAGCATCAGCATAAAAATCCATATGTTCTTCATATTCTTTTCCCCCTGCACCATCAGGTGCTCTGTCATGAAACCTGCTGCCTGATCCCCTCTTCATTGATTCTGCAGCAGTTTCTTCCCATTTAATATCTTCAAAATACTAACATTTCTTTTTACAAAGTAAGTTTTTCAAAAAAACCTTACTTTGTAATGCCGCACCAGTTTGACCATATACCCAAACGTAGTTCCTTGCTGCTCCTAGCAGCAACAGTTTGCGGGCTTCCCTGGAATACATCAAATCAGATACCCCTCACTTTTTTTCCCGCTGCAGATGAGGAACATGCTCTTGACAGAATACATAATTATAGTTAGCCTTAACTAACTATAATGTTAGGTTGTATTAACTTTTTTTGATGTTAATTTAGAGGAGTCTCGTATGAGAATCATTGCCCCAGTCGTTTCCAAATTCGAAAGCATCTGCAGCAGCATGCCTTGGATCGTTAAGCGGTATATGTCCTTCTATGACAAAGTCCTGGACCGGGAAATTGCTCTTGCCGGAATTTCAGAAACAGATACTGTGCTGAACATTGGATGCGGTTCAATACCTTTTTCTGCCATCTATATTGCCGAAAAGACCGGGGCTTGTGTATTTGCCGTGGACATAGATCAGAAAGCAGCTGCCTCTGCAGAACGCTGCATAGCAAAACTGGGAATGTCAGGACAAGTTTTCTGTTCCCACGGAGCTGGACAAACTGTCCCCTGTCATGGCATTACCGTCGCCCTTACTGCTCTTCAGTCCTCTCCGAAGCGTGCCATTTTGGAGCATCTGATGCATTATACCCAACCTGGGACGAGGATACTGTTTCGGCGGCCCCAACCCAGACTGATTCACCAATATGATGCCTTGCCTGAAGATGTTCCTGTCGAAGACGAAATACAGCAGTATATGAGCACCTTCATAAGCAGCGTCATGTACCTTCGATCGGCATAGCTTTTCAGGGGTCAGAGCATGAAAAAAACTGTAAGCACTGCTGCTGCTGTCATACTGCTAGGCATCCTCATTTCTCAGGCCGGCACGAAGGAGATTTTTGAAGCAGCCTTACTCATCCGGAGGATCTATATTCCCCTGCTCATGCTGCTTCAGATTATTACGCTTGCAGCTGCCGCATATCTTTGGTACAAACCGATACACCAGGCAGGAGGCAGGGCATCCTATCCCCAAGTCCTCTTAATACATCTTGCAAGCGGATTTATTGAAAGCATTACCCCTTCAGTAAAATTCGGAGGTGAAGCAGCCAAAATTTACCTGCTGAAAAAGGCAACCGGACTGCCCCTGAAAAAAGTTGCTGATGCCGCAGTAAACAACGCCTTTGTGTGGATGGTTCCCTTTGCCGCTCTCTGCGGGCTGACGATTATTACAGCATCCTTTCAGACAGACCTGCCTCCTGTTGTACATGGCACATTTCTTCTGCTTGTT
>PWNW01000247.1 GCA_003557605.1 Spirochaetaceae bacterium | reverse complement strand
GTGCACTAAAAAACATGTTATGCCTGGCAACGATATTGCATCTTGATTCTGGTTAATCTTCCGGCCGGCAATCATCGTGAATATGTTCAGCTCAGCTACAGAAATGTCTCTAGGGTCATCACTATCCCCTGTGATAATCACTTGAACATGCAGGTACCTTACAGGAAAACGGAAGGTTTTCAGGACGGAAACACCAGTTCCCGTGCAATTTCCAGGGCATCTGTCGACCAGAAGCATTCCGGACGGGGATGAATCACCCCTGCTCTGCCCTGTTCAGGACGGCAGTTCAGCAGAATCTCTGTCCATCTGGGGGGTATGGATGCTTTTCCATGCACCGCTCCCAGCAGAGCTCCGCAAATGGCCGCATTGGTATCGGTGTCTCCCCCATGCATCACCGTATCTATGATGCCCTCTTCTGTATTCTCTGCATGGAGAAGCTGGTAGAGGGCATTGTGGAATGCAATGAGCACCCAGCCCTGCATATGCAGGTAGTCCTCGGGAGGTTCATCTGCAGCCCTGGCTATTACATCAGTAAGTGACTGGTCTGCGGACATTTCCTTTGCCCATTGACGAATTTCACCATACAGGATGTCTGGTTCTGTTTCCTGCTTTACTGCTCTTGCAATCGCCATGGCAAACAAGGCATTGGCCTGGAGGCAGACCGGATGGGGGTGGGTTAGCTCTGCATCCTGCATTGCCCAGGCAGCAGTCTGCTTCATGTCATGCCGGGCACCGAATATTCCCAGGGGACTGATTCGCATCAGCGCACCGTTTGCCTGACTGTCGGGATTGGGAATTCCCCTTAGGGAGGAGCTGATGGTCATGCCGCAGTCAAAGGGGTCTGAGTTCAGCCAGTAGATATATGCTTCCTGTGCAGATTCCGCATCATAGGAGCCGGTACGCACCAGAAGACGGGCAAGAAGCAGGGCCATCTCCGAATCATCGGTGGGCTGCCCTGCAATGGTATCCCAGCATCCTCCATCAGCAAGATCCCGAACTCCCTCCGGATATTCATCCCTGATGCTTTCAGGTGAGCGAAATTCCACCAAACTGCCCAAGGCATCACCCGAAAGCTGCCCCAGCAGGCATCCCTGGGCCCGTAAGATCATCCCGTTGTGTTCCATCATTCCTCCCTGAAAGCTCCATGAAGCATCGGCATGCTTTATACCGCCTGCACGATATCTGTTAATTCAAGTCAAGGGTATCCTGCACCTCTTCAGCCACAGCCTGCGCAGTAAGACCGTAATGTTCCAGAATCTCATCGTAGCTCCGGGCAGAGGTTCCGAAGAGATCACGAATACCGACAAACCCAATAGGGATGCGCTCTTTGCGAAGTGCTTCAGCAACTGCACTGCCCAGACCGCAGTGAATGCTGTGCTCCTCGGCGGTAACCACCGCTTTCACTGCTCTGCAGCACTCCTTCAAAGCAGCAGCATCAAGGGGCTTGATCGTACTGACGTTCACCACCCGAAGAGAAATACCCTGTTCCTGCAGCAGCTGTGCAGCATCCAGGGACCTGCTGACCATGACTCCGGAGGCAAACACCACTGCATCGCTTCCCTCCCGCATGATTGTCATCTGTCCAATTTTATACGGTGCATCCTCATCGGTAAGCACCGGCAGCTCATTGCGGTTTATTCGAATGTAGGCCGGACCGTCATGTTCTGCCATGGCATTCACCATCTTTCGTGTCTCCACCGCATCCACCGGTGAGAGCACGGTCATGTTCTGCAGGACCCGCATAATTCCGATATCATCAATCGACTGGTGGGTCTTTCCGTCGCCAAAGTCAGAAAGCCCTGCACTGGAACCGCATATCCGCACATTCAGTCCGGGAATGCAGATGGAACTTCGTATCTGATCATAGGCCCGTCCGGATGCAAACACCGCAAAGGAGTTGATAAAAGGAATCTTCCCGGTCAATGCAAGGCCCGCTGCGATTGATGCCATATTCTGCTCAGCTATGCCCACCTGGAAATACCGCTGGGGATATTCAGCTTGAAACAAACAGGACATGGTAGATTTTCCTAAATCAGCCTCAAGGACGGTGATGCGCTGATCAATTGATCCCAGTTCAGCTAACTGCCGGCCGTAGGCGTTCCGCAGGCTCTCATACCTCATCCTTCGCCTCCTTCATCATCTGATCAACAGCCTCCCTGCCGGCTTTGAACTGCTGCTCATCCAAGGCTGCATTATGAAAGGCTGCACTGTCCTCTGCAAAGGGAAATCCCTTGCCCTTGACGGTCCTTGCCAGAATTACTGCGGGTTTTCCGGTAATCCTGTCAGCTTCCTCCAGCGCATCAATGATTGAGGGGATGTCATGTCCGTCAATATCAATCACATGCCATCCGAAGGATTCCCATTTCTCAGCGATCCGGTCGATGGAAAACACTTCACTGAGCCGTCCAGTTGACTGAATTCCGTTCCAGTCCACCACAGCGGTGATGTTATCTGTCTTATATACCGATGCAGTCATGGCAGCTTCCCATATCTGGCCTTCCGCCAGTTCACCGTCTCCGCAGATCGTAAAGACCCGTGCACGGCTTCCGTCCATCCTCAGCCCCAGGGCCATGCCGACAGACACAGAGAGCCCCTGTCCCAGGGAACCGGTAACTGCTTCAATGCCTGGAGTCTTCATATCGGGATGGCCCTGCAGGACCCCGCCAAGACTCTTAATCTTCGAAATCTCCTTTCGGTCTATATACCCGATCTCTACGAGGGCCGCATACTGGGCAAGCACTGCATGCCCCTTGCTGAACACCAGCCGGTCACGTTTCGGATCCTTCGGGTCCTTCTCATTAATATTCATATGATGGAAATAGAGCACCGCGGTCACATCGGCAATGGAGCAGCTTCCCCCCAGATGTCCGGCCTTTCCCGGCGGCATCATATCAAGGATGTGAGAACGCAGTACCGCTGAGCGTTTTTTCAAAGCGGCTGCTGCATGTGAATATTTCATGATTCCTCCGTGACAGATATTTCCCCTTGCCTGCATCCTGACTGAGACAACAGAAATGGAGAATTTCCAGCATCATCGTATGTAATGGCATCCCCGTGACCGGGGATTTCGCAATGCTGATCCTGCAATAATCCCTGCGGCAGTAACTGCATGCCGCAGTTCTATGATATCCCTGTTGAGCTGAGCCCCCTGATAGAACTGAATAATTCTATGGGCATAGTAGCTGAGGTCCGCCTGGGCGCGCCGAAGTCCCTTTCTGGTGCGGATGATGCCTACATAGTTCCACATAGTAAGTTGTATCGCCTTCCAGTCCTGCTGAATCAGCAGGGGATCAAACTCCTCCTGCACCGTCGGCACCTCCCACTCGGGAATATGGGCAAACCGGCGGCCGTTGAAGGGCCCGCGGTTCTCCCTGATGATTTCTTCTGCACAGTTCCATCCCCACAGCAGCGCCTCCAAAAGGGAGGTAGAAGCCAGCCGATTCGCACCGTGCACCCCGGTGCAGCTCACCTCCCCAAGGGCATAGAGATGTTCAAGGGAGGTCTTCCCGGCCAGGTCAGCCTTGATGCCCCCGCAGAAGTAATGCGCTGCAGGCACCACAGGGATGGGCTCCTTGGTGATGTCGATGCCCCCCTCCAGGCAGGTGCTGTATATGCGGGAAAACCGCTGTTCAATAGGTTCTTTCCCGCGATAATGCGAAGCAAGGTCCAGCAGCACGTATTCCGTACCGTCCTTCCCCATCCGGTCAAATATGCTTCGGGCTGCCACATCCCGCGGAGCAAGGTCACCCATTGGTGAATACTCCTGCATAAAGTGATTTCCCCGAACATCCACAAGCCGTGCCCCCTCGCCCCGGAGGGATTCCGAAATAAGGAACCGCTTGATATCCCTGTGATACAAAGAAGTCGGATGGAACTGCACATACTCGCTGTTGATGATGTCAGCACCGGCGTGGTAGGCCATGCTGATTCCGTCCCCGGTGGCACCGACTGGATTGGTGGTGTGCTGGTAGAGATTTCCGATTCCCCCCGATGCAAGGACCACCTTCCTGGCACAGATGCGCTTCACCTTACCTGTTCTGCAGTCAAGCACATAGGCCCCCATGACCTCCCGGGGGCGGTAGATTTCCTGCACGTCCCGGGAATGGTGGTTGTTGGTAATCAGGTCCACGGCCGTATGGCATGAAAGTATGTTCAGCCCGATGTTCTGCGCATACCGGAGCAGGGATGACTGGATCTGCTCACCGGTGCGGTCCTCGTAATGGAGGATCCTTCTGCATGAGTGGGCAGCCTCTTCGGTATAGACAAGGTTATGGTGGGCATCCCTGCTGAACTGCGTTCCAAACCGGTCGATCAGGAGATCAAACACCAGCTTAGGCCCATGGGATGCAAGCTCATCAACCGCATCAATGTTGCTGCAGCGGGTCCCCGCCTCAAGAATGTCATGCTTCAGCCTAGAGGGATCATCATCCTCCTTCCACGCTATGATGCCTCCCTGGGCATACCTGGTATTGGACTCCAGAGGATCTTCCTCTTTGGTCACCACCAGACAGCGCACGCCTGCTTCATGGAGGCATACCGCAGCAGTGAGTCCCGCTAAACCGCATCCAATTACCAGGACATCATAAATTTCATCCATCTTCTTTTCCCCCTTCAGCCAGAAGGATCATACGGGAAAGGGCCTGTGCGGCACCGGAACGGACTTCTTCAGAAACGGTAATTACCCGGTCAGCATAGGTGCTGCTTTTAACGGACTCAAGGGTTTCCAGCAGGAGTTCAGGGGTGGTTTTCCCCATATCATCGCAGGGGGAGGGCTTGAGGGGAACAATGGTCTTATCCCTGCATTCATGGGCCAGCCGTTCCACAAACCGCTGTTCCGTACCTACCGCCCAGAAGGACCCGGGAGGGGACTCATGAACCGCCTTGTAGATATACTCCGTGGAACCGGTCATATCTGATGAGGCAGCAGTCTCATCATTTACCTCGGGATGAACAATGACGGTGATTCCGGGATACCGGCTGCGCAGGCTGCTGATCTGGGAAACAGAAAACTCCTGGTGCACCGGACAGCAGCCGTCCCACAGATAGACCGTCTTGTCCCCAGCCGGAGCTTCAAGGAAGGGATCATTAGCCAGTATGACCTCTCCACGGTCAAGCCCGAGGGCAAAGGCGGTATTTCTTCCCAGATGCTGATCAGGAAAAAAGAATACTCCCTTGCCCCGGGAGATATAGTAAGTGAGTATCTTTTTTGCATTTGAACTGGTGCAGACTGAACCGCCCCGGGTGCCGCAGAACGCCTTCAGCCCGGCATGGGCATTCATGTAGACAACCGGCACGATCTCCCTGGATGACGAAGAAGATATTACCTTGAGTGCATGCTCCGCCTGCTCAAGGGTGATCATGTCTGCCATGGGACAGCCGGCAGACGGATCCGGCATCAGCACCTTCTGGCTGGGCTTGGCCAGTACTGATGCCCCTTCTGCCATGAAGTGCACCCCGCAGAAGATAATGAACTCAGCATCACTGGCGCTCACATCAACCGCAAGGCGGTATGAGTCTCCGACAATATCGGCGATGCCGGTGATTTCCTCGGCCTGGTAGTGATGCGCTGCTATGATCACCTGCTCACCAAGTTTCCTGCGCAGCTTCAGCAGCCGCTGCATGATGCTCATGTACCGCCCCCTTTCTTTCTGAGGGAAACATCAAAGGCCTTGACCGAATGGGTGATCTCACCTACAGATATGAAATCAACCCCGGTCTTCCCCACTTCCTCAATCCGCTGCAGGGTCATGTTGCCGGAAGCCTCAACCTCAGCCTTCCCCTGGACCAGGGCAACTGCCCTGCTCATCAGCTCTGCATCCATATTATCCAGCATGATCCGGTCCGCTTTGCAGGCAATGGCCTGGGCAACCTCATCCAGATCCCGGGTTTCCACCTCAACGGCAAACCTGATACCCCAGATCTCCCGGACCCTCCGCACCGCTTCGGTGATGCTTCCAGCAGCATCGATATGGTTGTCTTTTATCAGGACCATGTCGTAAAGCCCATGGCGATGATTTTCCGCACCGCCGCAGGTGACCGCATATTTTGAAAGCGCCCGATACCCGGGCAGTGTTTTTCTCGTATCAAGGATGACTGCATTGGTTGATGAAGCCTGGTCAGCAAACCTGCGCGCACTGGTCGCTATCCCGCTGAGAAAGGAAAGAAAGTTAACTGCAGTCCGCTCGGCGGTCAGGACAGAAACGACCGGACCGGAGATCTCAGCAATAACCGTCTGTGACTCAATGCTCTGACCGTCTTGGCAGAAAAACTCTGCCTTGATGGTTTCATCCACCTGACGGCAGACTTCCTGAAACACTTCAGTTCCGCACAATACACCATGGTCCTTTGCGGTAAGCAGGAAGCTTCCCTTCTCATCAGAGAACACGGCCTGTGATGTTACATCTCCCTCAGATCCCAGGTCTTCCTCAAGGGCCATGCGCACCAGTTCTCTGCATCTGTTATTCTGTTCAGCGGGTTTCATAAGAACACTATATCGAAGTAAAGAGGAAAGTGCAATTTTATCCTGAGCACTTTGATGTAATCCTTGGTACTAAACCGGCATTACAGCTCACTATCCTGTCACAATTTTGGCAGATATGCTATGGCGTAAAAATGTTTATCCCGGGTATACAGGATCAGATCGTGCTGCAGAACCAGGGAAGCGATCCAAAGGTCGCTGACGGGGATGGGAGTTCCTGCCCGACGCAGTCGTTGATAGAGT
>PWNW01000325.1 GCA_003557605.1 Spirochaetaceae bacterium | reverse complement strand
CGCCTGCAGACCGATCATGTTGATCTCTGGCAGTTCCACAGCCTCACCGACGAGAAAGAATCTGCTTCGGTGACGACGCATCCATGACCCGATACGGACTTCCGCATCCCCGTAGCTGCGTGCCGTGTCGATATGGTTCACTCCGTAGGATTCAAGCAGGTCAAAGGCTTTGTCAGCTTCATGCTGGGAGACGCTCCACAGTGCTGCGGAGCCGAAAATTGTCCGGCTGCTTGTGTGGCCGGTGCTGCCGAACTGCATGGTCTCTATCATAGCTGCCTCCTTCTATCCTGTGACAATGGTGATTCCCTTCGTACGGTACGGTTCTATCAGTTCAGGCTGCTGCATTGCATCGGTGATCAGGTAGTGTATGATGTCCACCGGTGCAAACCGGAAATAGGAATCCTTTTCTATCTTCGAAGAATCGCAGAGCAGAAAGACCGAGGCTGACTGCTCTGCCATGGTCTTGGTGATCATCGCTTCCTTTTCATCATATGAGCTCAGCCCATGGTTCAGTGATATCCCGTCAGCTCCCAGGAAGGCCTTGTCGGCGGAGAATTCCCTGATGGTACGTTCTGCGATCTGTCCGTAGGAGGCCTTCCTGTCCGCATCAATATCTCCCCCGATAAAGGTCAGCTTGATTGCGGGGCTTGTCATCAGTTCCGAGACCACGGGAAGCGAGTTGGTGATTACCCGGATGCGCCGGTGCTTGACCAGTCCGGCAAGGCGGTAGAGGGTGGTGCCGCAGTCAATGAAGATGATGTCCCCGTCTTCAATGAAGGGAACTGCGGCCCTGCAGATCTTCTGCTTCTGCAGTCCGCTGGTCTCCACTCTGCGGTTGAAGCTGAACATGCTTTCTGCCGCCTCTGTCTTTACCGCTCCCCCGTATTTTCTGATCAGCAGTCCCCGCCGCTCCAGTTCATTGAAGTCCCTGCGCACGGTCATCTCCGATACGTTGAACCGATTTGAAAGCTCCCGGAGGCTTACCTTTTCATGCTTCTCAAGCTTCTGGAGAATAAATTTTTTCCGCTCTTCCTGGTCCATGGCGTCCTTGCTTTTCCTTTCAGTACATTTCAATGCCCGCAAGCCTGCAGAACTGCGACAGCAGTTTCAGGTTGTCTCCGTAGGTGATAATATAGTGCTGGGACAGCACACGCTGGGTGAACTCCTCAACCGGGGAATCGAGGATGATTTCCAGACTCGGAAGCTGCGGGGCGGGATCATCCCATCCCTCTTCAGCCCAGCTGCGGGGAGTTACCGCCTCTCCGGTGACAGCATGGAGGGCATAGCCGTCCTTCCGCTGGGTAAGCCGTGCAAGGGTCACCTTGCCGGTTTTCACCGTTGATACATTAAGCAGTCCGGCACCGAAGTCTCCGAATGCCTTGGCTGCCGTCTTGATACCGCCGTCCACCACTTCTGCGGGGACGAAGTCCGGCACTCCCATCAGCACCCGGTCCTCCATGAACTCATAGAATTCCATGTAGGCCGAACGCTGGCCCGTAAGATACCGGGTGATCAGCTGGGTTACTGAACCGAGGGCATCGTTTTCCGGAATCGTGCATACCCCGGGGTCTTCGTCAAGGAGCATGAACACCATGGCTGGGGGAAATTCAAGCAGTTTCTTCACCCCGTCCACGTCTATCAAAGAGACGGCATCGTATCCCTCCTCAATGGCCTTCTGCTTTACCGAAAGGTACAGCGATACGCCCTTGAGCAGTACATCCTTGGAGGGTTCTCCGTCAACGTTCCAGGACTCAAAGATATGGTCAATGACCCCCTGGATATCTTCCTTGGAATGTGATTCGCCCCGCTGCACCATTTCAAGCATTTCAAAGAATTCAATTTCCGTTCCCAGCACCCGCTTGAGCAGCATGGCATCATACATCGTCCCGTAGAGCTTCATGTCCCGGTAACCCATCATGCCGACCTTTGCCGTTTTCAGCTTCACCATGGCCTGGACCGACTGAAAGAAGTTCCCGATTGTCTCCATCGGTGCGCCCTTAGCAATGGTGCTGTATGCATAGGTAAACTGATACCCCAGGTCCTCAAACACTCCCCTGAGTGCTGAAGTGCCAGCCTGGTCTGCGGTGGTCACCAGCCGTCCGTCCCGGAAATAGCCCGTCAGCCCCCACAGAAGCATGGGCAGGCGGGAGTACCGGGAGGTAATGGAAATAACTGCATGGGAAGGAATCCATCCTGCAATGCATACCACGAGACAGTCAAAATTCTCTCCCTCCAGCTGTGCCAGAGCACGCTTCACGTCCTCGCCCTTGGGGTCGTCGCTCACAGGATCAACTGTGATCAGCTCAATCGGAAGGCTTTCAAGTTCCTTCACCGCATCAGAGCATTTCTTCTCAATAATTTCTCTAGGTGTGTTAATCTCTCCAAACCCTGCAAATGCACATCGAAGCATATCGTTCCTCCTTATCTGGTGCGTGAATATATTCTGTGCTCCATGTCCCGAAATCTTCGGTAGGCCTGTTCATAGGCACTGAAGTGCTTCGTCTCGGGCATGAAGCTCTTGTCAATCTGAACCAGGGCATCAACCCCTTGATCTGCCGACGGGTATATACCCAGCGCAGCAGCGGACAGGATGGCGATGCCCAGCGAAGCGGTTTCCGATACCTTCAGGGTCTTTACCGGAAGTCCGACGGCATCTGCCTTCATCTGGTTCCACAGTTCGCTTTTTGCGCCCCCTCCCATGGAATGGATTTCCCCTTCCCTGGAGGATGCGACATGCATGTATTCCAGGGTCTCCTTCAGGAGGAAGGCAATGGACTCCATGACTGCCCTGGCGAAGTGCGCCTTGGTGTGATGGAGATCAATGCCGTAGAAGCACCCCTTTGCCATCGGGTCCAGGGGCAGGGTGCCGGGCCCGGCCAGGAAGGGGTAAAACAGCAGTCCCCGGCTGCCGATGTCTACAGATCCCGCCGAGCGGTTCATCAGGTCGTAGAGGGATGACTCGTCGGTCATCTCCTTGCCCTGGTGCACCATGCCTGCAAAAAAGGTATCCCTGAGCCATGTGTAGCACAGTCCTCCTGCGGCGCACCAGCTGGTGAGCAGGTATTTCCCGGGTAATGCATGGCACTGCACCGAGGTACCCGGGGGAATAGTGTCGGGCATCTCGTCCAGGGTCCTGCACACTACAAAGGCGCCTCCGGTAGTTTCTGTAATAATTTCTTCCTTGATGTTTCCCGCTCCCACCATGCCGGCAACCTGGTCCATGGCGCCGGTAATCACCGGGGTGTTCTGACTGAGTCCCAGCTCCTGCGCTGCTGCAGGATGAAGATCCGAGACAACGGTTCCCGACTCCTTCAGATTTGTCAGCTGGTCAGGACTGATGCCGAGGCAGTGAAGCATCTCCTTCCACCATGACTTCTTTTCGATGTCCAGCAGAGCGCTGGTGGAGTAGAGGGTGTATTCACCGGCATATTCTCCTGTGAGCCGGTAGATGATGTAGTCCTCCAGCATCAGGTATTTTGCCGCCTTGGAAAATACGTCAGGCCTGTTGCGCTTGAGCCAGAGGATCTTTGCAGCAGGCCAGGTAGCGTTCATTTCGGTCAGCCCGGTCCTTCCTATGCCGACCTGCTCTTCCAGTTCCCGTGCTTCCCGGTGAGCGCGGTTGTCAAGCCATACGATTGCCTTCATCAGGGGCTTCCCGCCGGAGTCAAGGACCACCAAGGTCTCGGCCTGGGAACTGATGGATACGCACCGGATGTCCTGTGGGCTGATGTCAGGTCTTGAGATCAGCTCCCTGATTCCCTGTTTCACATACTCCCAGTACCGGGGTGCTTCAAATTCAACTACAGACTCGGATGGGGTCTCAAGGGAGTACTCCCTCAATGCAAATGCCTGCAGTGCTCCCTGCTCATCAACCAGGGAAGTCTTAATTGATGTGGTGCCGAGGTCAATAACCAGATAGCTCATATGCCCTGCCTCTTGTGTGTTCCATGTTTGGTTTTTCTATCATCTATCATAAAGTGACAGGATAAAATACGCAAGGGAAATTCCCCGCTGCGGTGATGGTTGAGAAACTGCCGAAGCAATGATAGAATGTTTTTATGACCCTGCGAGGACCGCTTCGTATAGTGCTTATCATACTCGGGCTGATCAGTTTTGCTGTGGGGGCAGCAGGCGCAGTGCTTCCTGTGCTTCCCACCACACCGTTCATGCTGATTTCTGCCTACTGCTTCGTCCGAAGTTCCGACCGCCTTCACAAATGGCTGATGAGTCATCGGCGCTTCGGCCCGGTGATCAGGAGGGTACAGGAGGGCAAGGGCATCACCCTGCGGGTGAAGCTGAGCTCCCTGGGGGCGGCATATCTTTTGGTGGGCATCACCATTGTCCTGGTCAGCAGCCCGCACCTCCGGATCTTTCTTGTCCTGCTTCTGACAGCAAAGACCGTCTTCATGATTAAAATACCTACCTGCCCTGCAGATGAAGGGTGTGAACCTGAGAAGCAGACGATGCATTCTGCTGCCGAAGAAGCCTGAAAGTCCTCAGAGAATTATTAACATCCTTTTGCTTTTTCACGGGTCTTTTTGTATATTATGGCAATAGCAGAGATGTTGGCGGGAACTGACAACCGGTTGATATACGGGGGATTTTTATCAGCTATGATTCAGGAAATGTGCATTCTGCGACCAAAGTTTTACAAAAAGTTTTAGATGTGTGATGCACGGCCCCTACTGGAACGTGATGCTTCAGCCGAACAATTCCTTCCAACTCAAACACCCAAATCGGGGCTAGACGGTTCAGGAGGAAACGGAATGAGACGAATGTTTACGACGGCAGCGGTGCTGCTGATGTTTTCCATGACGACGGCTGCTGCACAGGGCATGCTGGAGGAACGGGTGAAGACCGGTACTCCCGTGCAGGTGCAGCAGGTAATTAACCGGGATGTTGCGGACGTGAAATTTCAGGACCGCGACGGTGTTTCGGTGCTGATGCAGGCTGCCCAGTTCAGTCAGTACCCGGATATGGTGGATGTGCTTGTCGAGGCCGGAGCACCCGTGGGAGTGACCGACCGGCAGGGAGCCACGGCGCTGCATTATGCGGCACGGTACAACCCTGATCCCATGATGTCGATTCGGCTGGTGAGGCGCGGAGCTGATATTCATGCACAGGACCGGAACGGATGGACCCCCCTGCTGACTGCAGCACGGCACAATCCCAATAAAGACGCAGTCATGAGCGCCTTGACAAGCCTGGGGGCAAAGTTTGATCTCCATGATGTCATCCGGAGAGGCAGTTCCGAGCAGATGGATGCGGCCCTCAGCAGCGGACTGATTGACATCGCCTACCGGGATGAAAACGGTGCATCACTGCTGATGCTTGCTGCAGCTGATACGAGGAATACCGCTTTCATTGACCTGCTGGTGAGGCGGGGTGCATTAGTCCATGAAAGAGACCCAAGGGGATGGACCCCGCTTATGTATGCTGCTTCACAGAACCAGGAACCGGGCATTGTCAATGCGCTGGTGCGCCATGGTGCTGACGTGCATGTCCGGGACAACGACAACTGGAGTCCCCTGCTGACTGCATCCCGGGACAATCCCAACAGGCGTGTAATGGAGGCACTGAAGAACGCAGGGGCATTCTACCACGTTGAGCAGGAACTGGAAGTCGGACGGCTGGACCAGCTTGAAGCAGCTCTGAAGGGCGGCCTGGTGACCGTTGACCAGGTTGATGAGGCAGGAGCTGAGCTTTTATCCCTGGCTGCCAGGTCAGGACAGGATGTGCGGATTCTTGAACTGCTCATTGACCGCGGAGCTGATATCGAAGCCCGTGATTCCCTTGGGCGGACTGCGCTTTCCCATGCAGCAGAACGGTCAGGGCATCCGGAAATTGCCGAATACCTGATCGGTCAGGGAGCCGACCCCGTTTCACGGGACACCCTCTACGGCATGACGCCGCTGATGTATGCGGCATGGAGAAACCCGGAAACAGAGATCCTGTCCCTTCTTGCCGACCACGGAACCGCTCATCGGGACCTGCTGGGAAGAACCCCGCTGATGTGGTCTCTCTCCAACCCGAATCCCGAGGTGTTCAGGATGCTTCTTGATAGAGGCGCCGGTATTCATGACCGGACACTCAAAGGGGAGAGTCTGCTGATGGCCGCTTCCCGGGAGGACGTGTCAGGGGAGGCGGTAAGGGAACTGCTGAACCTCGGTGCCCGGACTGACCTGAAGGATCGAAGAGGGCTTACCGCCCTGTTCTACAGCCTTGAGAATGAGGGGACCCGTGCGCTGGAGGTCCTGCTTGATTACGGTGCACGGATAGATATTGCTGACCCTGCAGGTGCATCACCCCTGATGCATGCAGTGAACGCAGGAAGGGCTGAAATCGCAGAACTGCTCATAACCCGTGGGGCTGATGTGAACAGGACAGACATGCGGGAGACAGCTCCCCTGATGTCAGCCGCAGCCGGAGGCCGTACTGACCTAGTTTCTATGCTTCTCCGAAGCGGTGCTGACGTCTCCCTCAGGGATGATGCGGGCCGTGATGCGCTGATCCACGGGGTTCTCAGTGACGGTCCTGCAGAGGTGGTAAAGGCCCTGCTGGATGCAGGGGCATCGGTGCACGGATTCGACATCTACGGCATGACACCCCTGATGTATGCTGCACGGTACAGTACAGACGTCTCGGTGCTGGAACTTCTCCTTGATGCAGGGGCATCTCCTGACCGGCAGGGAGGGCATCTGAATATGACATCCCTGATGTTTG
>PWNW01000129.1 GCA_003557605.1 Spirochaetaceae bacterium | reverse complement strand
CCGGTTCACCTGATCCCGAATGCAGTCAGCGGCATAAAGAACAGCATCCCGGTTAACCTGGACCAGTTCAGTAATATCATGGTCAGGAACTGCGTGACTAGGAACGTAAAGACGGTAAGCGGCTGACTGGAGATGATCAAGGGTCTCGAGATGCTGTTTTGGATCATAGAGGAAAAAGAAGGGATATTTTCTTATGATTCGATGTGAAATTACGGCATCTGCACAGAATAACACATCATCGGGGGTGCATATTCCCATCATTGACCAGCTGTGTCCTGGAAGCAAGACAGCATGAAGAGCAGTATCCGCAACCGGCCCTTCCTGATAGGTGCGGGTGACCTTGCTTGGTTCTGCCTGAATGTGTCTGCTGTGAAGTCCCTGATGGGGACGGCCTCCCCAGAGAAACTTCGGTTCAAGGGAGGGATCCTCCACAAAGGGTGCTTCTGCATGAGGAGCATGAACTGAGCAGCTGAAACGCTTCTGCAGGTATGCATTGCCGCCGATGTGATCGGAATGGCTGTGGGTGTTGATTATCGCCTTGAGCGTAAGTCCCTGTGAATCAAGGAGCTTTCTCACCTGCCGCCCCGTTTCACCGCTGCTGCCTGAGTCAATCAGGTATGCATCATTCCCGCAGCAGTACATGCCGATATTTACGGCTCCGGGAATATACCATGTCGAGCCTGTCAAATGTTCCAGTTTCCACGTCATTGCCGCAGAGTACTGCAGGAAGGGGAAGAAATCAACAGATGATTGCTGTGGAATTCCTGTATAAATCAAGGTATAATAGCCTACAGGAGGGTATCATTCATGAATCTGTTTAAAAAGGGAATTCTTTCAGGAATTGGGCTTGGCCTGTTTGCCAAGGAGAAAATTGAGGAACAAGCAAAGAAGCTTGCTGAGGAAGCAAAGCTGTCAGAGAAGGAAACACAGGAGTTTGTCGAAGAGATAAAAAAACAGGCTGAAAAGACCCGCACTCAGATTGACGAGAAGGTGCAGGACCAGATCAAGGAAGCTGTCGACAGACTAGGTCTGGTAACCCAGGAAGACCTGAAACGGCTGGAAAAAAAGATTGATGCCCTTCAGAAGAGTCCCGGGAGCAAGGGCCCTGCAAAGAAGAGCGGCCCCAAGAAACAAGAAGAGAAAAAAGAGGATACTCCTTAATATCGACTGTACAATATGAAGAAACTCAATCCTCTCGGAAGACCGATTCGACATGCAAACCGCTATCTCGAAATTCTCGGGGTCCTGATTAAGTACGGATTTGCGGACCTGGTATCTCGGTCAGGCTTGGAAAAGGCAATAAACCTCAGCCGCAAGGTGGTGCTGAAAAAAGCAGATCCCTCAGTTTACCAGCTGAGCTCCTGGGAGCGTATCAGGCTTGTCTTTGAGGAGCTTGGTCCGACGTATATAAAATTTGCCCAGCTGCTGAGCATCAGAGGAGATCTTATTCCCCTTGAGCTGGTCACGGAGCTGGAGAAACTCCAGGATAAGGTTCCGCCGTTTCCCAGTGAAGAGGCAAAGAAACTCATAGAGCGGGAACTTGAGACAGAGATGGAGGATCTGTTTCTTGAATTTGATGATCAGCCCATCGCTGCAGGATCAATAGCCCAGGTGCATAAGGCGGTGCTCCTGACCGGAGAGACTGTGGCTGTGAAGGTGCAGCGTCCTGAGATACTCAAGCAGATACGTACTGATATTGAAATAATGTATGCTATTGCTGAGACAGTGTGCCGTCATATTCCTGAAGTTCAGGTCTACAACCTGAGGAAAGTGGTAAAGGAATTTTCCAGGACTATTGAGATGGAACTGGATTTCCTCCATGAAGCCACAAATATGGATAACTTTGCATCATGCTATGAAGATATGAAGGACCTGCATGTTTTTCACTGCATGAGGCATTACAGCAGCAGGAAAGTGCTGACCATGGAGTTTGTGGAAGGAATCAAGATTTCCAATATCCAGAGGCTTCAGGAAGAGGGGTACGACTTGAAGCTGCTGGCCCGGCGCGGAGTCGATATGGTGCTGAAACAGATCTTCGTGGAGGGGTTCTTTCATGCAGACCCGCATCCAGGTAACATCATGGTGCTTGCTGAGAACCGGCTGTGCATGCTTGATTACGGGATGATGGGAAAGCTTTCACCTCCCACAAGGAGGCTGCTCACTTCAATACTGATCGGTGCGGTTATCAAGGACAGTGAGTATATTACGAGAAATCTGCTTCGGCTGTGTGATACCCAGGGACAGGTGAACCAGCGGGACCTTGAAGCGGCTGTCTCTGATATCGTGGACAGCTTCTTTTATACCACCCTTGAGCATATTGACATGCCTGCCTTGATACAGAAGATCATGAAGATGTTTCCGGAACAGAACCTGGTGCTTCCGGCGGATATGTACCTGCTGGGGCGGTCCATCATGCTGCTTCAGGCTAACGGCGAGCGTCTTGATCCCCAGTTTAATATTTCTGAATATATTCTGCCGTACATAAAAAAAATCTATCGTGAACGGCTGAAGCTGTCCAAGGTATTCAAGGATGCTGCAATAACTGCAGAGGAGTTCTCTGAACTTGCCAGGGCGATGCCCTTTGAAATCCGGGATATCATGGACAAGGTGAAAAATGGGAAAGTGGGGATTCAGTTTAACCATCGGGGGCTTGAGACCACCCAGACAACAGTGGAGCGTGCCTTCAACCGGCTTTCTTTTGCCATGATTGTTGCGGCCATTCTTATTGGTTCCTCCCTGGTCATTGTATCGGGAACACAGCCTTTGATTTTCGGTATTCCCCTGATCGGCATTGTCGGATTTATTACCGCTGCGGTGTTCGGACTCTGGATCCTGATATCCATATTGCGGCATGGGCGGATGTAGCGACGCGGGAAAGGTGTGCTCTTTGCCGGAGGAGTTTTGTTTTCAGTTTGATCACCCTTGCTGTCCTGGAAGGCGGGGGATGCAGTAGTTTTTATCATTGGAGGTGGAAGCGATGAACAGCAGTAAAACCTGCTTTGCATTGGTTATCGGCAACAGGGGATTTTTCCCCTCTTCACTGCTCATTGAAGCTCGAAATGAGATGAAGGAAGTGCTTGAGTCACTGGGGCATCAGGTCATCATGCCCGATGAGAAGGCGACAGCCCACGGAGCGGTAGAGACGCCCAGGGAGGGAAGGATCTATGCGGAATTCCTTCAGAAGCATCGGGGTGAATACGGAGGGGTGATTCTCAGCCTGCCGAACTTCGGTGATGAAACCGGAGCGGTTGAAGCCCTCAGGGACTGCGGAGTACCGATTTTTATCCAGGCATATCCTGATGAACTTGATAAGATGGCTCCTGAGCTGCGCAGGGATGCATTCTGCGGAAAGTTTTCCGTCATGGATGTCTTTACCCAGTATGGTCTTCCCTTTACGTCATTGACTCCCCATACAGTATCGCCCCGCTCTGATGCATTTGTCCGAAATATTGAATACTTTGACCGTGTCTGCATGGTGTACAATGCATTGAAGCACTCGGTTATCGGAGCAGTGGGCGCACGGACCACTGCTTTTAAGACCGTGCGGATCGATGAACTGGCACTGCAGAGAAACGGAATCACTATGGAGACCTTGGATCTGTCTGAAATCATTGCCCGTACAGGAGATATGCAGAATAGTTCTGCGGTTGAACAGAAAGCTGAAGTGCTTCGGTCTCTGACGAACTGGGACCAGGTGCCCCAGCAGGCCTTCGACACCCTTGCGAAGCTTGGGGTGGTGATTGACGAGGTTATTGAGGAATACCGAATGGATGCGCTGGCGCTGCGCTGCTGGGTTGAGATGCAGAAGCAGCTGAATGTATCACCATGCATCCTTCTCAGTGAACTGAATCAGAGGGGAATTCCTGCTGCCTGTGAGGTGGATGTAGGCAATGCCGTGACCATGCTTGCTCTGAAAGCCGCATCGGGTTCACCTGCAGCATGCCTGGACTGGAACAACAACTACGGTGATGATGAGGATGCCTGCATTCTCTTTCACTGCGGGCCTGTTCCAAGCAGCCTCATGACTTCAAAAGGCCAGATTTCCGACCATCTGATATTAGCCAATTCCGTTGGAGAGGGATGCGGATACGGATGCAATACTGGAAGGATTGCTCCCGTTCCTTTCAGCTTCGGAAGCATGCTGACCGAGGAAGGGAAACTGAAATTCTACCTCGGCGAAGGTGAATTTACTAATGATCCCATCCCTCAGGAGTTCTTCGGGTGTGCCGGAGTGGCAAGGATTGAGAATCTCCAGGAGAAACTTCAGACAATAGGATATCTTGGGCATCGCCATCATACCAGTATTACCCCAGGGCATCTGGTGAAGCCGGTGCAGGAGGCAATGGTGAAGTATCTGGGATATGAGGTAACTCTGTTGTAGTATTCCCTCTGAGCATCCAGTGCGCCGCTGACTGTGATGATCAGCGGCGTATCTCTGTATCTGACAGATTGGTGGAAACTATTCCATGCACCATGAGTTTGAATACGCGAATATACATGAGTAATTTACTCTAGTATATATAGGTGGATATCCTGCATCAGATGGTCTATACTGATGTTCAGGAGGACTCATCATGAGAAGACAGATTCGTCATGGCAAACGATATCTTGAAATACTGCGTATACTGAAGAAATACGGTTTTGGCGACCTTGTCTCACGTTCAGGTATTGAGAAGGCTGTAGACTTTGGGAGAAACGGTGTTGTTCCTGAGGTGGAAGCTTCTGCAAGTACAGGAGATGCCTGGAAAAGAATTCGCTGCATATTTGAGGAACTGGGCCCTGCGTATATAAAATTTGCCCAGCTGCTGTGCTTCAGGGGAGATTTAGTCCCCCTGGACCTTGTGACGGAACTTGAAAAACTCAGTGATGAGGTTCCTCCCTTTCCCGCAGAGGATGCTAGAGCGGTCATCGAAAAGGAACTTGAGGCAGAAATTGATGAAATATTCTTGGAATTTCATGATATTCCCGTAGCCGCCGGCTCAGTGGCTCAGGTCCACAGGGCTGTGCTGCAGACCGGTGAGACCGTTGCTGTTAAGATTCAGCGGCCGGGAGTTCTTAAACAGGTCCGCACTGATATTGAGATTATGCAGAATATGGCGGAAATAGTTTGCAGGCGCATCCCGGAAATGCAGGTGTATAATCTGAAGACGATCTTAGATGAGTTTTCAAAAACCATTGAGATGGAACTGGATTTTCTTCATGAGGCTGCGCACATGGAAAGCTTTGCTTCCATATATGCTGAAATGGAGGAGATTCATGTACCCTACTGCTTTAGGAGGTACTGCACCAGAAAAGTACTGACCATGGAGTTTATTGACGGAATAAAGATTTCGGAAACCCAGCAGCTGCGTGATGAAGGGTATGATCTTAAACTGCTTGCAAGACGAGGAGTTGATGTCATTCTCAGACATATTTTTGAGGAAGGATATTTTCATGCGGATCCCCATGCGGGCAACTTAGTGGTGATGAAAGACAGCAGACTCTGTTTCCTCGACTACGGGATGATGGGAAGGCTCTCTCCTCCGACAAAGCGTCTGATGAACTCCATGCTCATCGGTGCGGTGCTGAAGGACAGCGAGTATATCACCAAGCATATTCTACGTCTCTGCGAGACCCGGGGTGATGTCAACCAAAGACAGATAGAAGTGGCGGCAGCGGAAATTCTAGATTTCCTGTTCTCAACCTCCCTGGAATCTGTTGATACTTCTGAGGTAATCAAGAAGATGATCAGGGTGTTTCCCGAGCAGGGACTGGTGCTTCCTGCTGATTTATATCTTCTAGGAAGAGCAATCATTTTGTTTCATAACAACGGAGGAATCCGACTGGACCCGGAGTTCAATATTGCAAAGTATGTGATTCCCTATGTGGAGAAAAGTGTCCGTGAACGGTTCAAGATATCTAAGATTTTAAAGGACTCTGCTATAGCTGTGGAGGAGATTTCAGAATTCTCAAAGAATATGCCCTTTGAAATAAGCGATATTCTCAGCAAAGCAAAGCACGGCAGGATGGGGTTTCGCCTTACCTTGGAGGGGCTCGCCAGTGCCCAGCATGCCGTTGAACGGTCGGCAAACCGGCTTTCCTTTGCTTTGATCATTGCTTCCATTGTCCTCGGTTCATCGATGATCCTTGGACCGGAATGCCAGCAGACGCTTTTCGGGCTTCCAAGTCTCTGCATTGTGGGATTTATCCTTGCCGGGGTATTTGGGGTGCTTCTGCTTATTTCAATTATCAGGCACGGGAGGATGTAGGACAAGGTTTACTTGCCGGTCCATCTGTGGTATATTCCTGTGCGCAAAGCAGGAGAAACATGATTATGGAACTGCAGAAACTCGTGGAGAGTAATAGAATAATCCCCGGGGTTAAGGATCAACAGGGCTTGAAAAAAGCCCTGAGATCTGACAGTGACATTATATTTGTTCTCTTTGGTGATATTATATCGATTGAGGATATTACCGATCAGATCAGGGCCGCGGGGAAACATGCCTTTGTGAACGTCGACCTTCTGGAGGGGGGATCCGGCAGGGATACGGTTATTCGGTTTCTGCATCGATACACCAATGCTGACGGGGTGCTCAGTTCAAAGGCTGCTGTCCTCAAAGCAGCAAAGAAGCTGGGATTTTATACGATTCACAGGTTTTTCATCATAGATTCCTTTTCATTCCAGAACCTGGAGAAACAGACAGCCATTTCCGAACCGGACATCCTGGAAATTCTCCCCGGGTGGCCGAAGCTTATAACCTGGACCAGGGAGAAGACAGATATTCCGATAATTTCCGGTGGAATGG
>PWNW01000373.1 GCA_003557605.1 Spirochaetaceae bacterium | reverse complement strand
GCTGGGCAATCGACTCATACTCTTCAGCTTCCTTTGCAAGCCCCCGTTTCCGTGCACCTGTGCTGTATATCCTGCATTTGCGTACAAGTTCGTCTTCCGCCTGTTTCTGCTTCTGGGGATCGTCGGAAAACCATTGGGATTCAACCAGCTCAAGGAGTCCCGATATCCTGAACACCTCAATGTGCCCGTACTTTTCCGAAAGCTGGTCCTTGCCGTGCCCTGAGCGCTTTATGACCAGAGATTCATCAAGATACCCCACCTGTTCCTGTGAAGTGAGCCGAAGCCACAGCTCATAATCCTCGGCTATTTCCATATCCTCACGGAATCCTCCGAGGCTGTAAAACAGGTCTGTCTCCATCATCACCGTTGAAGGCCCGATGATGCATTTTTTCAGTGAATCTTCAAAGACATCTCCCTCACGAGCATGTTTCTGTGATGCCTGGCTGACAACCCTGTCTCCCCGAAGCCAAATCTCCCGGCAGTGCACACATCGAATGCCCTCCAATGAGCTGATGTGCTTCATCTGCTGTTCCAATTTTTCCGGCAGCCAGAGATCATCGGAATCAAGAAATGCAAGCCATTTTCCATTAGCCAGGGATGCTCCGGTATTTCTTACCGCACCGGGCATGCCGGTATGAACAAGGCGGTGCCATCGCACCCTTGGGTCTGCAGAAATCCGCTTGATATCTTCCTCAATTCCGTCGGTGGACCCGTCATCAGCGATAATGAGCTCAAGATCAGTCCAGCTCTGTCCCAGCACTGATGCAGCTGCCTCCATGCAGAGCCTTCTCCGGTTATACACCGGGATAACTACGGAAATCATAGAACTAGTATGACATTTTTTTTCTAAATTTTGAATCAAATTCGGCTGTGATTCTGATTGTTTACTATAGGAGGAAAAAGTATGAGACGACACATTTTTCAATGCATTTTTGTTTCTGTTCTACTGGCTGCTCTCGCCGCAGGTCTGGCGGGATGCAGGGACCCGCTCCCAGATACGGTGAATCTTTCGGTGCACCTTGGAATGCTCACTTCTGACCGTTCAGTGTTCACCAGCACACCTGATCCGGAAATAACCAGTTACCGGATCACGGGCAGCGGTCCCATGGACAGTTCCTTTGAAATCACAACTGAATCAAGACATGCGGTTGTTGAAGGAATTTTTACCGGTACCTGGGAGATTCTTGCTGAGGGCACCAACGAGGAGGGCACAGTCCTAGTTGAAGGAGGCACCACCGTGAAACTGACCCTGGAAGAATCTGAAGTGGTCCTGGACCTCTACCCCTCAGAAGGAAACGGCCAAATAGAGATTGATCTGGAGTGGTGCAGCGATGACATGGACATCTATATGGTCCAGATTGTTTTCAGGAGGACCGACTGCCCCGAGGAGAATGAGACGGTAAATTATGCAACCACCATGGGGGACAGGGGCGTTTTCACCAGATCACTGCCTGCGGGGGACTACATTATTCAGTTTCGTGCAATAGACAGTGAGTTCGGTCAGGTCAGCAACATCACACGGTCTATGAATATTTACCGCGATTCAGTCACCAAAGGAAGCATCTTTCTTGATACTGAAATTCCCAGCATAACCCAGGGCATGCAGATCATCGACCATTCGTCACCTTCAATCACGGGGGCCCTCATCGGGGCCCCGCTGGTTATTTATGAAGGGGTTCCCCTGGAACTGACCTTTGTTCCAGACAATCCTGAACTTGCTGACATCCAGGACATCACCATGGAATGGTACCTCAACGGAGAACGGGTGCGGACCGTGCAGGGGACTCTTGAGGAGATGATTATCCCGGAACAGGGAAACCACAAACTTGATGTGCTGGTCTATTCCTCAAGGCAGGGCAGCCTTGCTTCAGCATCCCTTGAATTCACTGCCCATGACAGCACTTTGACCGAGGATCTGCAGCTTATTGATACCCTGACACATCAGCCCGACGGCCTGGCCCTCTCTATGGTATCAGATGTAACGGTGACCCCAGACGGTACGGTCATTGCATCTGTACGGGGAAGCGGTGTGCTCCAAGTATTCTCTCCTTCCCATGACGGCACTCTTGAACATATGTACACCATCGAAGATTCTGCCGAGACTCCCCTAAGGGGAGCACGTGCTGCTGCAGTATCTTCCGACGGAAGTTTTCTCTGTGTCGTCTCTGACGTCACCCCCTCTGTGAGCATTTATACCTACAACGATGCCGATGGAACATACATCCATGCATCCACCTTGTCTGAAGACCTTGATCCCCAGGTGGGCATACCGCTAATAACTCCCTCTGCGGCAGTTATTGCCGACAACTTGGAGGACATCTACGTCAGCGATCAGGGCAGCGACAGTATTTACCATCTGGTATGGGACGGGACGCAGCTTCAATACAGCGGATCTGCTGAAGTCACCGAAGGACCGGACCTGTCCTCACCGCGAAGTCTGTCCATAGATCCTTCAGGCAGCTATCTGGCTTCAGCAAACATGGAAAACAGTTCTCTGCATATCTTCTCCATAGGAGATCAGGGAGAACTTTCCCAGTCGCAGGTGTTCAGCTACAGCCATGACGGGACCATGGGTATTTCCCAAATCAACAGTACCGCCTTCTCCCAGGACGGGGCGCTGTTCACTACCTCGAACAGCTTTCTCTGCCGTTTCGGATATGACGACGGATTTGAAAACACCTACCGGGTGAAGGAGGGGGATTTCCCGGACTGCCATATGGCGGGACTCCGGACAGTCCTGGTGGATGATGATCGTGATAAAATCTATGTTGGGAGCGTCACATCCAGGGGTATAACGGTATTCGACAGAAACCCTGACGGAACCCTCACCTTCCGTTCCTTTACCCCCTGCGGACCGATACACCGCATGGCCATGGACCCGGAGGGATCATTCTTGTATGCAGTTTCCACTACCGGTCACTCTTTGCTTGTCTTTGATGTACGCTGACTGATATTTGAAGAAGGGGTACCAGGTACCCCTTCTCTCAATGTATCCTTCTGCTCAAACTGTTCTGTCTGGTATTTATTGAATTTATGCAGTACAGTCTGGTATGCCTCCGAAAAAGAAGGGAAATGGTCAGAAACCAACTATACGTACTGTTTCAGAACATGCAGGGGTATCTGTCGCCACGGTGTCCCGGGTATTGAATGCTCCTTTGAGCGTTAAGGAGGAACGAAGAAACAGAGTGCTCGAAAGCATGAAGTTCCTCAACTACTCTCCGGACCCTGTCGCCCGTGCGCTGTGCACCCATAGGGTACGTGTAGCTGCAATTGCTGTTCCCAACATTGTCAATCCATGTCTTGCTGAGGTGATTCGAGGGGTGATTGAGACCCTGGAACACAAGGGGTTTGACGTTCTCATTTTCGACTCAAACCAGAGTATTGAACGGGAACGGATGTTCATAGAGGTTCTCCACAATAAAATCATTGACGGAGTAATTATTGCCGCCATCAGCACCAAGGAGCTGAACTACTCGGAACTTGCGGCAAAAACATCAGTGGTTGTGATTGATCACCCTGAAGCTGGACATGAAGTTGACCTGCTGTACGCAGATGACAGAGGGGGCATGCAGAGACTGGTGGATCATCTCATATCCCTTGGACATAGAAAGATCGGGTTTTTATCAGGGACATTCAATTCAATGGGAGGCGTCAGGAGAACCGAATCATTCAAGCTTGCAATGCAGTCAGCCGGTCTTGAAACATCTCCTGAAGACATCGTTGAATGTGAATGGAACCTCTATGGGGGGGCTAAGGGGATCACAGCCTTTCTTTCTAGAAAAACATTCCCTACAGCTTTTATTAGCGCAAGTGATCTTATTGCCATCGGCGCTTTGGGTGCGGCATATTCCATGGGTTTCCGGATTCCAAGGGATTTCAGCATAACTGGATTTGACCATGCCCCATGGAGCGAGTTTTCCATTCCCCCGCTGACAACCCTTGAGTATCCAAACTACCGCATTGGAAAAGAAGCTGCTGAATGTCTGCTGCGAAGGGTAGATTCTCCCCAAGCCCCAAGGATTGTAAAAAAACTGGACCTGCCTGTTATGATAAGAAAATCTACCGGGCCTTGTTCCCTCGGGTAATGCTCCTGGCTTGCTGCTGCAGGATTCATCACCAGAAGAAACATGGCACGAATGATTATTTCTCCATGGTGTACGGCACACCCCAAGCTTTCGGGGCCTTGCCTGATCCCGCAAGCAGAAATGCAATAAGGGTGAATACATAGGGCATCATAAGAGGAAACTGATAGGGAATGCTGCTTCCCATTGCCTGCAGGTTCAGCTGGAAGGCATCAACGATACCGAAGAAAAATACCGTAAGCATCACACCCAGCGGATGGAACCTTCCAAGAATGATTGCTGCGAAAGCAATGAACCCTTTGCCGGCAATCATATTGTCAACAAAGATCCCCAAATTTCCGATAGTCTGGGAAGCTCCTGCAACAGCTGCAAATGCCGATGCCCATAAGATTGAGAGATACCTGATCCTGCTTACATTCACTCCCATTGTTTCGGCAGCATGGGGATTCTCTCCTACAGCACGAATATTCAGGCCCCATTTCGTCCGGAAAAATATGATGTATACGACTGGGACAAGAAGGTATCCGATATAGGTAAACAGGTTCTGCCTGAAAAAAGCACCAAAAAAGGGTATTGAGCTCAGCAATGGTATCTCCATCACCCTAAGCCGAACAGTGGTCAGCTGATGTGTATGGGCGCCGAAGAGCACACGGAGGTACGCACCAGTTATGCCCAGGGCTAGAATATTCATTGAAACGCTCACCACAACCTGGTTGACCGCAAGAGTCACAGTTGACACCGCATATATCAGGGAGATAACCATGCAGACAGCTACCGCTGTCAGGATGCCGACATAGGGTCCGAAGTAGTAGCTGCCGAGAAATCCAAAAAATGCTCCGAGAAGCATAAACCCTTCAAGGCCAAGAAAAAGAACTCCGCTTCGTTCTGAAAGAATCCCGCCCATAGCCGCCAGAAGCAGCGGAGAAGCTAGACGGATGCTTGAGGAGAGAAATGCTTCTGAAAACACCATGGATAGAATATCATGCAGCATGTTTGAACCTCCTCATAAACATCTTAAAACGGTTTAAAAACCCCTGTGCTGAGATGACAAATACAATGGCCGATGACTGGATAATATAAATAAAGGAAATTGGTATCCCAAAATCAACCTGGAGGTTTCCTGCGGCATTACGAAGCGCCCCGAAGAAAAACGACGAAAAGATGATTCCTATGGGATTGAGCCCCGCAAGCAGCGCTACGGCAATTGCATCGTACCCGTACCCAGGGGAAAAACCTTCCATAACCCGTCGGTATACCCCCATCGCCTCAACAGAACCGGCCAGCCCGGCCAATGCCCCTGAGACTACCATGGAAGCCAACATAATTCCTTTGACATTGGTGCCCGCATACCGAGCTCCTTCAGGATTAAATCCCACTGACCTGATCTGAAAACCGAATACCGACTTATGGAGCACAAACCATACAACCGCAACAGCGGCAAGAAAGATAACTGCACCCCAATGCAGGTTCAATGACGGGACAATACGCTGAATCCATGCGGTCTGCTGGAACCGAACAGTCTGGGGATAATAGGAACTTGGGTTTTTCATCGGCCCCTGCAGGAAATAGCTGACCAGCAGTATGGCAATATAGTTCATCAGCATGGTTACCACGATTTCATTAAAACCTTTGTACGCCTTCAGCAGGCCCGGCACAGAAGCCCAGAGTGCTCCGGCGGCCGACCCCGCAAGAATTGCAAGCGTCACATGGACCAGCGGAGAGAATCCGAACGCCGGATTCACTGCAACCACAGCAGCAGAAAGTGCCGCAAGCTGGAGCTGTCCTTCAGCTCCAATGTTGAACACCCCTGCGCTGTAGGAAAATGCAACAGCCAGGCCGGTAAAGCCGAGGGGCACAGCATACACCATGCTTGAGGAGAAATTGCTCCATGTGCCGAAAGCTCCGTGAAACATCTGCCCCAAAACAAGGAACAGACTCCGCTCTCTGGTTACAACTACCAGTGAGCCGATCAGCACACCGAGCAGGGCACCAAGTACTGGAGTGAGGACTGCTGTATACCGACTGAAATCTCTTGATGTTTTCTTACTGCTCATATGTTCCAACTGCCTCCCGTTTTTTCCCTGCCATCTGCAGTCCAATATCAAGGGGATCCACATTGTGGCCGGGAAGCGAACCAGTGAAGGACCCTTCGTACATCACTTCAATTCTGTCAGAAAGGCTCACTATTTCATCCAGTTCTGTTGAGATAAGCAGTACCGCCGCCCCTGCATCACGCTGTTTGACCAGCTCTTTTCGGACAAATTCTATCGCGCTGATATCAAGGCCTCTTGTGGGCTGTACCGCAATGATCAGTTTTGGTTTCTGCTCAAACTCCCTTGCAGCAATGATTTTCTGCTGATTCCCTCCTGACAGATGCTTAACTGGAGTTTCAGGCCCGCATCCCCTGATAACAAATGCCTGGATCAGTTTTTTTGCAAACCTGGTTACATACCCCTTCCTGATTACTCCGTATGAAGAAAACTCCTTTGACTTCATCTCCTTGACAGCCAGGTTGTTTTCTACAGAGAATTCAAGGATCAGTCCGGTTTTATGTCGGTCAGGAGGAATATGGGAGACTTTCATTTTGTGCAGCTGCGCAGGAGTCGCATGGGTAACATCAGTCCCAAGTATCTCAATTGATCCTTCCGATACCTTTGCGAGACCGGTAACAGCATTTCCTAATTCCAGCTGCCCGTTCCCGTCAACACCGTAG
>PWNW01000039.1 GCA_003557605.1 Spirochaetaceae bacterium | reverse complement strand
TATCAAGGGGCGGTTGAGGCTGACGGTCCCTATGAAATTCGAAAGGCGGTGCGCGGTGAGCTGAAGGCCGGGGCTGATTTCATCAAGTTCATGGGAAGCGGAGGCATCGGCGGGATGCCGGAGCATGAAGATCCCTCCTGGATTGAAATGGATGAGGATGAGCTTCGTGCGGGGATTACCGAAGCCCACAGAAGGGGAAAGAAGACAGCGGTCCACGCAATGGGTGAGGCAGCGGTGCTTACTGCCCTGAAGGCAGGGATTGACAGCATTGAGCATGGGGTGTGTCTCAGCAATGAGGCCATTGAGCGTATGGCTGAAACAGGAACTGCCTTTGTACCCACTATATCTGGAATCACCGCAGTTGCTTCAAGGGAGCAGGAGTTCGGCAGCAGACAGTTAGGTGATCTGATTACACAACGGGTGGTGGTGCCTCTTCAGGAAAGCATTAGGAGGGCCGCTGATGCCGGCCTGCTCATCGGATGCGGCACCGATACCTTCGGAGATGTGACACAGGAACTGGAGCTGCTTCATCAGTGCGGATTATCCAGGATCGACTGCCTGCTGGCAGCAGGCAGTCGCGCAGCGGAGATATGCGGACTGGAGAATTCCCACGGCAGTTTGGAAAAGGGAAAACAGGCAGACATCGTTCTGGTGCGGGGCAATCCGCTTGAGGACCTTGGGGTGCTGCGGCAGGTGGAACTGGTGATAAAGTCAGGAATCAGGGTTGAATATCCCTGGCTTGCCGGTATGATACAGGACTGAAACTATGAATGTGCAAGGAGAGACGGTATGCGTGAAGAAGCTGTGCAGCTGCACAAGCAGGCCTTGGTAATTGACTCCCTTTCATTTCCCTACATCCTGGATAAGGAGTTTTATCCTGCAGTGCACAAGGGGGGAGTTGATGCCGCAGTAATTACTGCGGCAATTTCAGAGGATTTCAAGGGTGCGGTCCGTCAGATCGCCGGAATCAGAAAGCAGCTTGACCGAATGAAGGGACATGCCGTCCTTGCCTGCAGTGCTGATGACGTACGGCAGGCCAAGGGGGAGGGAAGAACTGCTCTCATCCTGGGGTTTCAGGATATTGAACCCATAGAGGATGATGTCTCATTCCTGGAGGTGTTCTATGATCTTGGTGTCCGGGTTGTGCAGGTGACCTATACCGGAGGAAACCGGGCAGGTGACGGCTGCGGTGAGAGAACCAATTCGGGACTCCGGTACTTCGGTCTTGAAGTCATCGAGGAGATGAACCGTCTCGGTATGATGGTCGATCTCTCCCATACTGGTGACGCCTCCACCGAAGAAGCCCTGAAGGTCTCTTCCTCACCTGCGGTATTTACCCATGCAAACTGCCGGGCCCTGTGTGACAATATGCGCAACAAGACCGATGAACAGATCCGCATGTCCGCAGAACGGGGAGGGTATATCGGACTGACGCCCCATCCTGCTCTGGTTACCCGAAAGAAATCCCCTGACATCTCCGACTTTCTTGACCAGGTTGACCATGCCGTGAAAATTGGGGGAATTGATGCCGTCGGCATTGGTCTTGACTATATTGAGGGGCTGAAAACCGATACAGCGGTCCCTGCATCGGTACGCACGTGGAGGACTCGGAGGCCCGATATGTTCGGTACCGTCGATGATTTCTTTACCGCATCCTTTACCGAAGGACTGGAATCAATAGACAAACTGCCGAACCTTACCGACGGACTGATGGGACGGGGATACACCCCGTCGCACATTGAGAAGATTCTCGGAGAGAACTTCCTTCGGGTGTTTCAGGAGATTACGGGGTCATGAAGGAGCATGCAGGGATGAGAAAAGAACGGGATTCATTGGGTGAGATGTATCTTGAAGATGCGGTGTATTTCGGTATTCAGACGCAGCGTGCGAAGGAAAACTTCCAGGTCTCCGACACCTCCACTGCAGCCTATCCCCGCTACATTCAGAATGTGGTGCTGATCAAGAAAGCAGCTGCCATGGCTAACTGCGACATCAAAGCACTGGAAAAAGATATTGCAGAAGCGGTCATCAAGGCAGCTGATGAAATAATTTCCGGATCCTATATGGACCAGTTTCCCCTGGATGTGCTCCAGGGAGGCGGCGGAACATCCACGAACATGAATGTCAATGAGGTGCTTGCAAACATCGCCGGGGAGATGAAATATGGAAGAAAGAATGTCCCGGAGATTCACCCCAACACCCATGTGAATATGTGCCAGTCCACAAATGATGTGATACCCTCGGCCATCAAGCTGACCTGCTGGCACTATATCGGGGACCTGTTGGAAAGCATTAAGGTGCTTGAGGACGAACTTGAGAAAAAGACTCAGCAGTTCTCCAAGGTGGTGAAACTGGGAAGAACCTGCCTGCAGGATGCCCTTCCTCTTACTCTCGGGCAGGAGTTCAGCGGATATGCATCCCTGGTGAAGCGGCAGAGGGAGCAGCTGGAACGGATCAGGCCCGAGTTCCTCTCTATTCCCCTCGGTGGTACTGCTGTGGGAACAGGGGCTCTGACAGAACCTGGATACCTTCAACGGGTGTACATACGGCTTGCAGAATGCACAGGTCTTGAGGTCCGTCGGGATGAAAACTTCTTTGACGGCCTGCAGAATGCCGATATCTACATAACTCTCTCCGCTGCCCTGAAGGGACTTTCAGCGGGGATCTCAAAAATTTCGCGGGACCTGAGACTGCTCTCATCAGGTCCGAGGGCAGGGCTGGGTGAGATAACCCTGCCTGCTCTACAGCCGGGTTCCTCCATGATGCCCGGCAAGGTAAATCCTGTGCTGCCTGAACTGATGCGGCAGATCTGGTTCAAGGTCTGCGGCAATGACCTCTCAGTTACCCTTGCTGCTGAAGACGGAGAACTGGATCTCAATATCTGGGAGCCGGTTATTACCGCCTGCTTATTTGAATCCTTTGCACTCCTTACCAGGGGTATACCGGTGTTTGCCAGGCGATGCATAGCAGGTATAGAGGCCCGTGAGGAGGCATGCAGCTCCTATGCAGGATCGTCCCTGGCCCTTTCTTCAGTGATTGCCTCACGGTTTGATTATCCCACGGGGGCCAAAACCGCATCCTATGCAGCTGAACGGAACATCACGGCAGCCCAGGCTGCTGTGGAGCTTGGGCTGGTGACACAGGAGGAGGCAGACCAGCTGTTTGATCCCCGCAGGATGGTACATCCTCCGGATGAACCTGATTCCTGACAGGAGCATTTTCCCCTAGATAATTGCTTTTTGTTCCACTAGGGATGCTCTCAGGGATGCGGTGTCGATGGTCCTGGGAGTCACCTGCTGTTTTACCGCCATGGCGGCAGCAGTTCCTGCAGCCTGACCCTGGGCCATCACCGTTGACTGAAGCCTGATGGTTCCCATGGCTGTCTGGGTTGCTGATATTGACCTTCCCGCAGCTATGAGATTATCGATTCCCTTTGGAAGCAGACAGCGGTACGGGATACCGTAGGTGCCCCCGTTTCTGATGAATACAAACTGGGTCTTTCCGCCCCTGGGATCATGGATGTCCGAGGGATATGCTCCCCTGGCTATGGAGTCTTCGAAGTCCCGTCCTTCGATGATATCTTCATCGGTAAGCAGGTAATCTCCGATGATGGTCCTGCTTTCCCGTATGCCGATGGGATTGCTTCTGGACACATAGGCTTCTTCAAATCCCGGAACATGTTTTTTAAGCTTCAGGGTGAGGTTTCTGATGTTCCGCCGTTCAGATATTTCTCCCTTCGTTAGGCTCAGGGCATCAGCTGCATCCACGTTGACAGTTCTGGTGGCATTCAGGGAAACCTCTCCCTCACGGACAGAAACTGCCGTAAATGTCACTGTCTGGTCTTCAAATACGAAATGGCCTGCAATGTGTGCATGGGTTTCTCTGTCCGAATTTACCTTTTTTGATGTTACCAGCCGGGAATGCCACCAGCCCTTTCCGTCCACATGGGTGCCCTCCTGAAGCGCCTGGGCAAGTTTTTCTGTATCCACATTGCTCATGGTGAACAGGATCGTGGAGTTCTGAACCCGCTGTTTGCTGAGCATCTGAGCTCCCGCATGCATGCAGAGATCGGCATCACCGGTGGTGTCAATGACCACCTGAGCGGTATATGTCTGCTCCCCTGATTTATTGTATACCTTAACCCCGGTAACAGCGGATCCCTCCATGGTGACACCGGTAATCCAGGAATGCAGCAGGATGTCAGCACCTGCCTCAAGCACCATCTCCTGGGCGACATAAATCACTAGTTCGGGATCAATAGGGGCAAGGGAAAACTGATCTCCCTGCATGTACCCGTTGTTGGACCACCGGGCTCCCAGGACATGACCGACTGACCCTCCCTCCTGGATAAGCCGCTGGACCATCTCTTCCATGATGCCTGCAACAGCCCTGTTTCCTTGTCCGTCGAATACCGCGAGCAGAGGAATTCCCATTGCCAGGGTCCCTCCCAGGCAGCTGCTGCGTTCAATCAGAAGCGTCTTTGCACCGTCTCGTGCTGCTGCGACCGCAGAGGCAATGCCTGCCGGTCCTCCTCCTGCAACAATTACGTCATACTGTGAACTGGCCATCAAACTCCTCCATGATGTCAAATTGTAGTTTCCTATTCGATAACTATTATAGGAATTTATTCATGATTAATCAAATGCGGGTTTACGAAAAAAGTACTTTTAAGCTCATTCCTCTGATATTTTTCTTGACATTTCTTTGCTGACTGTTCTACAGTATACAACCGAAGGATGCAGTACCTGCTGCAGAATGAAAACAAGGAGAACATTGCAATGCCCTATGTGCTCGGTTGTGATTTGGGGACCAGTTATTTCAAGGTGTCCCTGGTTGATGAACATGGAAGCTGTGTCGGTTCAGGGAGAGTAAGAACTCCCAAGCGTCAGGAGGGCTCGGAGGTGCTTGTACACCCTGAAGCGTTTTGGGAAGCATTGCGGACCTGCTTTTCCCAGGCTGCTGAGGAGGGCGGTATTGACCTTCGGGAAATAGATGCCCTGTCCTATGGTTCCCAGGCTACAAGCTTCATCCTGGCCGACGGGAACGGCAAACCGGTAAGCGACCTCTTTTTATGGCCCTCCGTGTTTGCCAGCGAGCCCGATCCTGCGTACCTGGAGCTTCGGGAGCGTGATGATTATCTTGATGTGACCGGTATCGGTCCTGCAGGAAGGGGCGGAATGGTCACTATCCTGAGCTGGTTCAGGAAACATCGACCTGAACTCATGAAGCGTGCATCAAGGCTCATGACAATATCGGATTATTTCCTCTTTGGACTGACGGGAAACAGCTTTGCCGACACCAGCACTTCCTCGCTTATCAGCATGCTGGATGTGAAGCATCAATGCTGGTGGGACCCTGCACTGCAGGCCGTTGGAATCGGCAGGGAGTTCTTTTCACCTCCTGCTGCTCCGGGCTCCTTTGCAGGGAAAACATCAGCAAGCTTCTCTGATAAAACGGGACTTCCCGGAGGAATCAACGTCTATGTAGGCGGTCTGGACCATATGGTTGCCGCCCTGGGAGCAGGGATCGGGTTTCTCGCTGATGCAGCACAGTCAACTGGAACGGTACTTGCCTGTGTCGGTCTCCATGAGTCCTATCGCCCCAGCCCCCATGCCTTCATCGGCGACTATGTCATTCCTGGAGTTTATGCAAATCTGACATTTGAAAGTCCCGGGGCCGAGGTGATTGAATGGTACCGGGATGCACATCTTCCAGATATGGGTATCGACGACATGCTTAACCTTGCCCTTGAGGTTCCCCTGGGATGCAACGGAGTGCGCTACCGGCCGGATGCAGGGACTTTGAGCTTTTCCGGTGATGAAGAATTTGCTGATCATCCGGTTCATATCAGAGCAATATGTGAATATCTCTCCGGCCGAGTCGGAGGACTTCTGGAAAAGGTCGCTGCAGGAGACAACATTGAGGGTGTTCTTGCCACAGGAAAGGCGAACCAGAGCGATGCTTTGCGGCAGATTCAGGCGCAGGTGATAAAAAAACGTGTATACCGAAGTTCCCAGAGAGAAAACGGAACATTCGGGGCTGCGCTCATTGCAGCTGCAGGTTCAAGATGGTTTTCAGGGTATCAGGAAGCTCTTGCTGCCTGGATCAAGCAGGAGTCTGTATTCAGTCCCTGAGGTAAACAATGACTGCAGGGTAACGGAAGTGACCACATCCAAAGGCGGCAGCAAAAAGCATGTATGCAGCATCCCTGAGGTTTGAAGACAGAAAACGGTATATGAGATATGCCGTATACTCATCTTGTTTCGGCGCCGTGCTGCAGATGGGAATCAGTGAAAGCAGTCTGTTTATTATTTATGCATCCCGTCTCGGGGCAGACCAGTTCTTGTCCCTCATGACCACATCGGTGATCCCTCTGCTGAAGCTGTTTCTCCTGATACCCTTTGCCTACATCATGGAAAAAACCGGTCTGAAAGGGATGCTGATACCATCCTACTTTGTCGGCATGGCTGGGATGACTGCAGCTTCTGTCTCCGGCTTTTTCCCCGACAGGGCACTGATGCTCTTCGTAGGGGGCATCTTTCTCTATGCTGTTTCCATCAGCGTTCACTCTGCTGGATGGTTTGCACTTCAGCGGTATATTATTCCCCCTGGAGAAAGGGGGGCTCATATCGGAAGGCTCCGATACAGCTGGCAGATTACCGTATCCCTGTTTCTGCTTATTGCTTCACTGGTTGTTGACGAAAATTCACCGCTTGTCCGGATGCAGGTGATTATTTTCATCGGCACACTGCTGATCATCGGAAGAATAGTCTTTATCTCACGTATTCCAGAACGTCCTCCCCGTGCTCATACTCCCCCTCTTTGGGTGATGCTTCATGCGGCATGGAATAACAAGCCTCTGCTGCGGATGAGTCTGTTCATGGCCGGGGTGAATTTTCTGATTGCTTCTACTGTCCCGGTGGGGTTTGCCTTTCTGAAATATGAGCTAGCCCTTCCT
>PWNW01000115.1 GCA_003557605.1 Spirochaetaceae bacterium | reverse complement strand
GCTGCTGAAGCAGAAGGTCCATACCACGCTGGTAGTCAAAGGCCTCTTCAGTTCCTGTCAGGGCATAGCCGGCCCGGGCAAGCTTTTTCCGGGTATACCTGGCACGCTCGCCTCCCCCCTCCAGCTTTTTAATAATCATCCGGGTGCTCTCATACAGCAGGGTCCCGCATACCGTCCCGTGGGGGATATCAGAAAGGCCGCCGAGGACCCCTGCAGCTCCGTGGACCACCCCAAGACCGGCATTTGCAAGGGTTATACCGGAAAGGTATGCCGCATAGGCCATATCTCCCCGGGCCATTTCATCACGGCCTGATCGAACGCTCTGCAGGAAGCTTCGTCCTGCCTTAGCTAGCCCTTCAAGGGCAAGGGTATCGGTGAATGCGTTGGCATTGACGGAAATATATGACTCAAGCAGCTGGGTCACCGCATCCAGCCCGGAAGCGGCGGTAACCCCTGGAGGACATCCCAGGGCCAGCAGAGGATCAAGCACCGCCGCATCGGGCACATACCGGTCATGACGAAGGGACTTCTTGAACCCGTTCTCGCCTGTTTCACTGATCACTGCATTCTTAGTAGCCTCAGAACCGGTCCCCGCAGTGGTAGGCAGGGCAGAGAGAAAGAGTCTTCGTCCTGAGGGCTGGCGGGTCCCCACCCCTTCAAGGTACTCCCTGACGCTTCCCTGCTCCTCAGCCATTGCCGCAGCCGCCTTTGCCGCATCAATTACGCTGCCGCCGCCAATACCGCATATTCCCTGAGCACTGAAGGCACGAGCCTCTTCAGCAATAGAGTCAACCAGGGAGGGTGACGGCTCTGAGACCGCTCTGCAGCGTTCCCAGGCTATGCCGCTGCGTTCCATGGAGGCGGAAAGTTTCTCCCAGGCACCGGATTCATCCAGGGATGCACCTCCGGTGACGGCAATAATCCGGGTAATTCCCCGTCTCTCCAGCAGCTTCGGAAGTGCATGGAGGGCCCCTGAACCGAACACCAGTTCAGGAAGCGGGGCAATATGAAAATCCTTCATGGGCTCTCCTATTCCAGCGGAATCCCGTGATACACCCGCTTTGACAGGTCTTCATTGCGGCGATAGATTATGCCGACATTACCAATCACTGAGACAGTCTCTGCATCGGTCTGCCGGACAATTGACTCCAGGAGTTCACGCTTGTTCTCCTTGAAGTCGTTGAACTTAATCTTCACCAGCTCATGCCTGTCCAGGCTTTCCCGTACAGCCTGGACTACCCCTTCAGTAAGCCCCTGCTTTCCCACCAGCACGGCGGGTTTAAGCAGATGGGCCTCACGTAGAAGAATAGAACGTTTTTTACTTGACATGCTGCTACTTGTATTCATCTGCATACTTAAACCGTTTAATTTTCTTCGTAGTAGTCATTTCCAAGGGTTCGGAAAGCACATGGACCCTGCTGATTTTCTTGTATGCAGGAAGACCCTTGTTCACCTCAGTAATAATCTCATTGATCCGCTTTTCCATCTCCTGATCAGAAGCAGTGCCTGCCTGCTTCATCCGGTCGGTAAAGGTCTCACTGGGATACACAAGCGCCTGGATGCCTTCTGTTTTTTCTTTTTTATCAATGATGTAGCCAAGGATCAGAATCTGCTCCACCTCTTCATAGAGCTGGAAGAGGTCCTCAATTTCTTCCGGGAATACATTCTTTCCCCCTTCGGTGACGATCAGAGACCGCTTACGTCCGGTGAGGTACAGATATCCGTCGCGGTCAAGATAGCCCACGTCCCCGGTATTCAGCCATCCCCCTTCCAGCATGATCTCATCGGTGGCTTCCTTGTTTTTGTAGTATCCCTGCATAACCATGGGTCCCTTGACGGCAATTTCCCCAACTCCCCGTTCATCTTGATTAATGATCTTCATCTCAACTTCAGGGAGCAGCAGACCTACTGAAGACTCACGGTATGCGGTAACCGGATTGAGGGTAAGTATCGGAGAAGTTTCTGTCAGCCCGTATCCCTGGACAAAATCTATGCCCAGCTGATTGAACATCTTGAAGGTTGACGACGGAAGCGGACCGCCTCCGCAGATGCAGATCCTGTTGGTATCCAGGGATATCTTCTTGAGTATGCCCTTGAACATCTTTTTCCCGGGGTTGACCTTGAAGGTCTTTTTTATCAGTCCGCTGATAATCATCAGAAACCGGATCAGGCCGTAGACCGCAATTCCCTTCTCCCTGATGCCGCTCATCACTCCCTTGATCAGCTTGTTGAACAGCATCGGGACCCCGAGGAACATCGTCACATTGCCCTGTTTGAGGTCCTTAAAGATCTGTGACACCACCAGTTTCTTTCCAAACACCAGTTCCGCACCAACCGACAGCGCCTCAATAAACACTGCAAGCATGGTGTATGAATGGTGAATAGGCAGAAGCGCATAAAATACGTCAGTCTCATAGAGGGTCATGTGCGTCTGTGCCAGATAGCAGTCGCTGACCAGATTGCTGTGGGTCAGCATCACTCCCTTGGGACTTCCGGTGGTGCCGGATGTATAGAGTATTGCTGCAAGATCACCCTCTTCAGGCATGATACGCTCCTGGTGAGCCTTCACTACCATGTTGAGAAGGTAGGGTTTCTTGCTCGGGCTAAGGGATATCTTCTTCTCAAGAGATACCTCCTTGCCTACTTCATTGAACAGCTCCTCATCAACGAATGCAATTTTCACGTCGCTGTGCTTCATCAGCGCATCCATGGTCTTCGCGGGAAGCTGGTAATCAAGGGGGACCACTACTCCGCCGGCATAGAGCACCGAAAGGTAAGCAATAGCCCATTCGGGACTGTTTTTTCCGGTAACCGCAACCCGGTCTCCCTTCTGCACCCCGGATTTCACCAGATTGTTTGCAATGCCCGTTACTTTATCATAGGTCTCCTGATAGGTTAATTCAAGGGTTTCAGGAGAAAATGCTGTTAAGCACCTCCTTTCGGGAAAACGCTTTACGGTAATGCTGAACATCTCCGGGAGAGTCGGCCATCTTCCGGAAAATTCCGTTCCCCGATATTCATCGAGAAAACTCCAAGGTTTCTTTTCTGCTGCCATTCTGCTAACTCCTTTCTTTTCACCCATCAGCTGGTGTGTTCATTTGATTATATACTATAGGAATACTTTTTTACAGGCATATTAAAGGGTTTTTAAGGACCTATGTCCTGTATTCCCTTAACTGCGCAGGTATGCTTCGGTTATTGCCATCACGCTGTGCAGGTATCCCCCGCCGAACATGTTCAGGTGGTTGAGAAGATGATAGAGGTTGTACAGGTCCCTGCGGAACCGGTACCCTGGATCCAGGGGAAACACCGAATCATATCCCCGATAGAATGCAGCGGAAAACCCTCCGAACAGTTCGGTCATGGCAATATCGGCTTCCCGGTCTCCGTAATACACGGCAGGATCAATAAGCACCGGTTCATGTCCTGCTGCAGCAAGATAGTTCCCTCCCCATAGATCTCCATGAAGCAGTGACGGATGTTCGGGAATGCGCAGCAGCGACGGGAGAGCCTCCATAAGGCTCTCCAGCTTCTTTCTTCCGCTTCTTCCAATGTATCCCGACCGGACTGCAGCATGAACCTGGGGTTCAATCCTGCATGTGAGATAAAAATCCCTCCAGTCAGCTGTTTCAGTATTTACCTGGGAAGTTAATCCAATAAAATTGTCATGGGGGAACCCGTACAGCTTGGAGGTCCCATTGAGGTGCAGACCTGCCAGCTCTCTTCCAAGGCGCTCCATCAGCGACTCAGAACTCCTCCCAGGCTCAATATACTCAAGAACCAGGATTCCAGTGCCCTCAACTTCTGCAGTTCCCTTCACCAAAGGCACCTTGGGCCCCTCAGGAACCGCTGCCAGTGCCGCAAGGCCCTCAGCCTCTGCCTGAAAAAACCCGTCCTGCATGGACCTGTTTACCTTGAGGAAAAAACTGAACTGTTCAGTATCCAGTTTCCAGGTCTCATTGCAGTCACCTCCGCCTACCGGAGTGAGTTTCAGGTCATCTGCTCTGCATGCAGTAATCTCTGCAATTTCCTTGAGAAGTTTTCCTTCAAGCACCTGCTTTTTCCTTTAGAGACTCCACCAGCCCTTCACACGTCCTCTCAATAATCTCCATGACACGATGAAATCCGCCGCGTCCGCCGTAATACGGATCAGGTACATCACCTGTTCCCTGGGGGTCAAAATCCCTGAAAAGGGCTGTCTTTTTACGCTGAGCGTCAGTTTCGGCCATAGCTAGGATATCTTCATAGTTTTCCCGGTCCATTGCGAGGATCATATCATAGGCATCCAGATCCTCTCTGCGCAGCTTTCTGCTGGTGTTAATAATATCAATTCCCCGCTGCAGTGCAGCCTGCCGCATACGGCTGTCCGAGGGTTCACCTTCATGGTATCCGCAGGTGCCGGAAGAAGAAACCTCAACCTGCCCCTCCAGACCGCGCCGATTCAGTACCGTCCTGCATACCGCTTCAGCCGCCGGCGATCTGCAGATATTCCCTAAGCATACAAACATAATTCGCATGGCCAAGGGTACCACAGAATCTGGGAAAGAAAAAGACGAAATCTGCGCAATTGACCAAAACATATCTGCTGTACTACCATACAGCACTATGAAGTTTTCAGACATCCATGAAGCATTTTCCTATATTGAAGGGTTCACGAACCTGGAGAAGACCCAGCAGTACACCGTCAGGACCTATCGCCTTGACCGTATGATGAAACTGCTTCACCATTTCGGCAATCCTGAGCGCTCCTGCCGAATAATCCATGCCGCAGGATCAAAGGGAAAGGGATCCACCTGTGCAATGACTGCTTCAGCCCTTGCTTCTCTGGGATACACCGTCGGTCTGTACAGCTCACCCCATGTTTCAACCTATCTTGAACGGTTTACCCTGGCAGGAAGATTCTTTGAGGAAGAGTACATACTGGATGCGGTCCATCACATGTTCAGCAGGATCAGGGATTTCCATTTTCCCGAAGAACAGGGATTTGAGCATCCCACCACCTTTGAGCTGCTTACCCTGCTGGCGTTTCTGCTGTTTCAGCAGTCAGGCTGCGACTACGGAGTGATCGAAACCGGTCTCGGCGGACGGCTGGATGCCACCAACGTGGTTTCTCCGGTGATTACTGCCATTACTCCGATTGAGCTGGAGCATACCAACATTCTGGGAAACACCATTGCAGAAATAGCCTCTGAAAAGGCGGGAATTATTAAACCGGGGATTCCTGTTGTGTCAGCCCCCCAATACCGGGATGCTCATCGGGTTATTACCCGGAAAGCCGCAGAACAGGGAGCTGAGGTGCATCACCTGCCTGATCTGCTGGTGCACTGCAGCTCCCGCTCTGATATGAAAAAGAACCATATTCAGCTGGTCTGGTCAGACGACACCTGCGATGACCTGGAGATTTCCATGCTGGGAAGCTTCCAGGCGGAAAACTGTGCCATGGCCCTGACGATTCTCAAAGTCCTCAATCTGATTCCAGGCTCCGCTGAACGTGAAGCTGCATTGAGGGGCATCAGTTCAGCTGTTCTTCCAGGCCGCATGGAGGTGATCAGGCGAAAACGCATCACCGTAATAGACGGTGCCCATACCCGCAGGTCCGTGGAACGGATTATTTCATCATTCAGAGAACTGTTTCCCGCAGGAGGAGCAGTTATATTCGGGGCAGTGAATGGAAAGGACCACTCCCATATGGCTGAGGCTGTTCTGAGGCACTTCGACAGGATCATCGTATCTACCCCCGGCACATTTAAGCCCAGCAATCCCCGGGAGCTGTATGAACTGTTTACCTATACCGCCCAGCGGATGGTCACCGAAGGGGACCTTGATGCATCTCCGATTATCCTGCTGGAAGCTGATCCTGCGCAGGCACTGGTCCGTGGTGACGCCATGCTCTTCGGTGAGGAAGGGCTTCTTGTTACCGGTTCTTTCTATATGGCATCTGAAATCAGGGATCTGTGCATGAAGGAGGAGGGCTTATGTCCCTGAACTGGAAGGAGATTGACCTGATACTCTCGGAACTGTCTCTTGAGCAGGGGCGTATTCAGAAGGTCTCGCAAGTTAGTTTTCACACCCTGCTGCTGGAGATCTTTCATCCTGATGCAGGACGTTGGACCCTGGGAATATTTCTTGCCCAGAACCGCTGCCGGATTCATCAGGTCACCCTTCCGGTCACCGGGAAACGAAGCACACAGCAGAGGTTTATGCAGCTGCTGCGCTCCCGCATTACCGGGGGCAGGATAGTTCGTGCAGCCCAGATCGACCAAACCCGTATTGTGGAAATCTGCATTGACCGGTCCGGGGAGCGCTCCGTGCTGTACATACGTCTCTGGGGAGGCGCTTCCAATGCAGTGCTCTGCAGCGAGAAGGGGGTGATCATTGATGCATGCTGGCGAAGACCCGGCAGGGGGGAGGTTTCCGGAGAACCCTTCAGTTTTCCTGAGCAGTCTTCATCTCCGAAAACCTATGAAGTACGTCCCTTTCCCAAGGAAACAGGGTTTAACGCCTATATTGAACATCAGTGCCGCACCGGGGAGATTATCCAGCTCAAAGAGCAGCTGCGCGGTCAGGCGAAAGCAGTGCTGGCGGATCGTGAATCCTCCCTGATGTCCCGGCTTTCTTCCATGGAAGCCCAGGTGCTGGATGACGGCTCCAGGACCAAGGAACTTGCTGATATCATCGCTGCGAACCTTCACCTGATAGGACCCGGTGATGCTTCTGTGACTGCTGAAGATTTTTACCACGGCAATGCTTCGGTGGACATACCCCTGGACCCGAAGATTCCTCCGGGAGAACAGGCCCAGGCGTACTACCGTCGGGCAAAGAAGCAGCAGCGCACCAGGAAGCACCTGCTTGAAGATATTGAAAACATAAAGAGACAGCTTGAGGAGATATCCCGAAAGAGGCAGGAACTGCTGACGGACCGGGAAGACCCGGAACAGCAGGTTCAGCTGCTGCGGGAGTAT
>PWNW01000266.1 GCA_003557605.1 Spirochaetaceae bacterium | reverse complement strand
GTGCAACAACTGTGGTCTGTGCGAGGAAGTGTGTCCCAATCTATTCTCCATAGGCGATGGGATCGCAGAGGTAGCCAAGGGCAACTTCGGGCTGATCAGGCAGCAGTTCAACCTGGACCTGCGGCACAGGATCAAATCTGAAGTGCCGGGCATTGAGACGGTCATACCGGTAAACCAGTTCAACACCATGGTCCGATGGCAGAGCAATACCTATTCGGGTGCGGTTATGGGGGTCAGTGAGGACTTTGCCCGGGCTATGGACTACAGCGCCGCAGAGGGGGCCTTTTTCAGCGACATGGACAACCTCGATAACCGTCAGGTGGCGGTGCTCGGGTCTCTTGCGGCTGAAGAACTGTTTCCCGACGGGAATGCGGTGGGAGAATACATCAGGATATTCCGGGGCTCAACTGCAAGGACCTACCGGGTGGCGGGGGTGATGCAGCAGAAGTCTCCGAACTTCAACATCCAGTTCAACCAGTATGTGTATATTCCCTATAACACCTACGCCAACCGTCTGGCCAATGTGGATTTTGTCCAGAACTACATCATTAGGACTGAACCAGGGGCAGATGTGCTGAAGGTTGCCGATGATGTTGACATATTCCTTGAGCGTCTGGTGGGGCCGGGAACCTATATACTGTTCACTCCTTCAACCATTGCCGACATGGCAAGCAATGTGACAAACACTCTTTCGCTGGTGCTTGCAAGCATTGCGGCGATTTCTCTGCTGGTGGGGGGAATCGGGATTATGAACATCATGCTGGTGTCGGTGGCTGAACGCACCAAGGAGATCGGCATTAGAAAGGCCATCGGGGCTTCACCGAGGCGCATCATGACCCAGTTTCTTATTGAAGCCATGACCTTGACCCTTGTTGGAGGCATGCTTGGCATCGGACTTGGGATTCTCATCAGCAGCCTGGCGGTCCGTGCATTTAACTGGAGTTTCTTTCCCATGGTGAACATCTACTTTCTTGCTGCGGGATTCTCCATGGCAGTCGGAATTTTCTTCGGGCTCTATCCGGCGGTGAAGGCTGCAAAGCTCGATCCGATAGAGGCTTTGAATTATGAATAGGAAGTTTCGCATACCTGGTCTCCCATCACAGCTGACCCGGGAGAACACCTTTGTGCTCCTGGGTATTGTGCTTGTCTTTTTTATATTCGCAGGGCTTACCACCTTTGTCTTCATTTCCAACAACCGCAGGGAACAGGTGATCGTGAAGTACCAGGCGGAGCAGGTGTTTTCCAACTTCCTGCTCCAGTTCGGGGAGAATCCCTCGGCGGTGGATACGATATTCCGTGAAAGTTCTCTTATCGGCATCGGCATCTATGACCAGAACGGCAATCTGATGAGAAATCAGTTCACTATGGGAGAAGTTCCTTCCTCCATTGACCTTTCTGCGGGCAGCCGCCTTGCCCGGGGAGATATGATCTACCATGAGGAAGACCAGTCGATATCATTTGTCAGAAGGGCGCAGATGACCTATTCAATTCCGATTATCGGGTTTACCCAGGGGATTCTTGACCGGGACACCCGCATCAGGATTCCCGAGGCCCTGTTTATAAAAATGGAGGGGAGGACCTACCGGGAACAGTATATTGTATCGGTCACTTGGTACTCCATTGCCCTGGTGATGATCCTTATTGCAGTTATCGGTATCTGGAAGCTCTATTACAGAAACTCCCTCTACCGGGTACGCCTGGCAGAGCAGGAGCAGCTTGCAAGGCTTGGGGAGGCCGCCCGGACCCTGACCCATGAAATAAAGAACCCCTTGAGCGCCATAACCATCCAGAATGCCTACCTGAAAAAGACCCTTCCCCCTGAGTACCACGGGGAAATCAAGGTCATCGAGGATGAGACCCAGCGGCTGAATCATCTCACTGGGCGGATTTCTGAGTTTCTCCGGAATCCCCAGGGTGAGCCCGAGGATGTTGCGGTCTCATCGTTTCTGAAGGATCTTATCGGGAAGATCAGCCGGAACATTACCTTCCATGCAGGGGATTATGATTCCGCCAGGGTCCGCATTGACCGGCAGCGGTTCCGTTCGGTGATGGAGAACCTGTTGAAAAATGCCCTGGAGAGCCGTGAGGATGGAAAGGATCCGGAGGTCACCGTCAGGCTGGTGGCATCCAGCAGGAATGTCACCATCACGATTGCCGACCGAGGCGACGGGATCCCCTTCGGAGAGGAAAAGAAGCTCTTTGATCCCTTCTACACCACTAAGATACACGGTTCGGGAATCGGTCTGGCAATTTCTCTCCGGTTTGTTGAAGCTGCGGGAGGCACGTTGAGAATTCACTCCAGGGACGGCGGAGGAACGCTGGCGGTAGTGAAGCTGCCGGGAGGTACAGCATGAAAGTTCTAATTGTTGATGACGAGAAAAACATCCGTGATGTGATGGGAAAGTTTCTCAAACTTGATGCCATTGATGCCGACGGTGCGGAGAACGGACTTTCCGCCCAGCGGATGCTTCGGGAAGAGCACTATGATGCCATGGTGCTGGATTTGAAGATGCCCGGCATGGACGGCCTCACCCTGCTTTCCTGGCTCCGCCAGGAGGGATTCCGGATTCCGGTGATCATGGTTTCCGCCCATGGTGATATCGCCGATGCGGTTGCCGCCATGAAGGTGGGGGCACAGGACTATATCGTCAAGCCCTTTGAGCCCGAGGAGCTGACCATCCGGCTGAAGCAGCTCATTGAAGTGCAGAACATGCGCAACCTGGTGGAGACCAGCAGACGTTCTGATGCCATTGAGCATGTCCCTGATCTCATCGGCGAGTCCCCTGCCATGAAAAAGATCAAGGATATCATATCGAGAACGGCACCCACCCAGGCCGTTGTCCTCATAACCGGAGAAAGCGGCACCGGCAAGGAAGTGGTGGCCCGTCAGATACATGCCTTTTCTGAACAGGAGTCAGGACCCTTTGTCCCCATCAACATAGGCGGCGTTCCTGAGAACCTGCTGGAAAGCGAACTTTTCGGGTACGAGAAGGGGGCCTTCACCGGTGCTGCTTCCCGCAAATCAGGCATGTTTGAGCTTGCTTCCGGGGGCACCCTGTTCCTGGACGAGATCGGGGACATGCCGACCAACATCCAGGTGAAGATCCTCAGGGTGCTGCAGGACCGCAGGGTTACCCGCCTCGGCGGGACCACCGCCCTGCCGATCCAGGCAAGGATCATTGCAGCCACCAACAGAAACCTGGAGGAGCAGGTGAGGAAAGGAATGTTTCGTGAGGACCTCTTCTACCGGCTCAACGTGGTGCATGTTGAGATCCCGCCCCTGCGGGAACGACGGGATGACATTCCCCTCCTTGCAGGCAGCATCATCAACCGTCTGAACCGGATCATGGGAACAAAAACCGAGGGAATCACTTCCCAGGGGATCAGCCGGCTGAAGCGGTATTCATTTCCCGGCAATGTGCGGGAACTTGAGAATGTCCTCGAACGCGCCATGATATTCAGCGACCGGTCCATGCTGGAACCTGAGGACTTTGAGCTTCGCGGCATCACGTTTCATCGGGATGGCGACATGGAAGCAGGCAGGGAATCAGGGGGTATTCAGCTCTCCGAAGGGGAGGGATGGTCCCTCAAGGATATTGAACGGGAGGCGATCATCAGGGCGCTTCACCGATGGGAGGGGAACCGGACTCGGGCAGCCGAGGAACTGGGCATTTCCAGAAGGACCCTGATCAACAAGATCATGGAATACGGCATGCAGTGAAGGTCTGCAGGCGCCTTGACAACAGGGGGGGACTCGGTAAGAATGCAGTCTATGAACAGAGATGAACGGTACACAGCCCTGCTGAGACAGGAAGTGGTCCCGGCGGTGGGGTGCACCGAACCGATTGCGGTAGCCCTTGCCTGCGCCAAGGCACGGGAAGTTCTCGGATTTGAAGCTGAAGATTTTGAAAAGATCGAACTGATTCTCAGCAGAAACATCATCAAGAATGCCCTTGGGGTCGGCATTCCCGGAACAGGCATGGCGGGGATACCTATTGCCGCGGCTATGGGCTGTACCGGCGGTGACCCGGACAAGGGACTTGAGGTCATTGCCGAAGTCAGCGAGGATGGGGTGACCAGGGCAAAGAAGCTGGTGAGCAGGCGCATAATAGTGATCAGCCGCTATGAGGGACATGAAAAGCTCTATGTAGAGACAGTCATCACAGCCGGGGACCATCAAGCTTCGGTGATAATTAAGAACTCCCATACCGATGTGCACCGCATTGTCAAAGACGGTCAAACGGTGATGGAAAAGCCCCTTGTCCCTGCGGATGAAGAAACGCTTCTTGAGGTGAAAACGGAATCCCTGGAGGATGTGTTTGCCTTTGCCATGGAGAGCGATCTTGCTCCCCTGGGGTTTATTCTTGAAGGGGCCCGGATGAACCGGGCTGCTGCGCAGGAGGGCCTTACGGGAGATTACGGGCTGAGGGTGGGCAAGTCCATCAGACGGAATGTGGAGCGAAGCATCCTGTCAGACAACCTGATGACCTATGCGGTGGAGCTTACCTCCGCTGCTGCGGATGCACGCATGGCGGGATGCATCCTTCCGGTAATGACCAACAGCGGCAGCGGGAACCAGGGCATCACCGTATCCCTTCCGGTAGCGGCGGTTGCTGAAAAGACCGGTGCAGACCAGGAGAAGCTTCACCGAGCGCTGGTGCTGAGCAATCTTGCTGCGGTGCATGCCAAGCAGGGCATGGGAAGACTGACTGCCCTGTGCGGCGCCATCACCGCAGGCATCGGGGCTGCCAGCGGCATTGCCTTTCTTTTAGGGGGAACCCTGGCCCATGTATACAAGGCGGTGCAGAACATGATCGGGGACCTTACCGGCATGGTATGTGACGGAGCTAAGGACGGCTGTGCTCTGAAGGTCGCTACGGTGGTGGAGGCGGCATTCCGTTCGGCCTTGCTCGCCCTGGATGACATTGAGATATCAGGGGAAAAGGGAATTAATGAGTGTGATGTGGAGAAGAGCCTGAAGAATCTTGCCCGCATCGGAGGAGCCGGTATGGAGGAGACCGATCGGATCATCCTTGACATCATGGTTTCCAAGGGAGGAGAGGGCTCTGGAATCTGAGTTCACCGCAGTGATGGAGAAGGTTGTCCCCGGGGGGCTTGCTCTGGCCCGAACTTCTGAAGGGGTAGTCTTTGTTCCCGGCGCCCTTCCCGGCGAGAAGCTCCTCATTGAGCCGGTATTGAGGAAGCGGGACTACATCCAGGGGGAGATCAGGGAAATCATTGAACCCTCATCAGACCGTATTGAACCTCCCTGCAGATACTATTCCCGCTGCGGTGGATGTGATTTCCAGTATGCCTCCTATGATACCCAAATTGACGTAAAACGCAGTATCCTTCAGGATGCCCTGCAGCGCATCGGGGCCGCAGCATATCATGGGGTGAAGATATACCGGTCAGAACCCTGGGGATACCGCAGGAGAGCACGGTTCCACAGAAATGAACAGGGGCAGACGGGTTTTTTCATGCGTTCATCCAACCGGGTGCTTCCGGTTGAATCATGCCCGGTGCTGCACAGAGACCTCGACGGGCTGCTGAGAGAGAATCCTGAGAGTATTGACGTTACCGCATCAATGTTTGCAGGAGATGAGGGTATCGCTTCGTCCAGGAGGGAGACCTCATTGACCCTCTGTGATTCAGCAGGGAGGGCGCACCGCTTCCTGTTTGACGGAAGGGTTTTTTTCCAGTCCAACACCGATGCGCTTCCCCCCCTCCTCGATATGATTACCCGTGATGCTGTAGGGACTGAAGCGGTTGATATCTACAGCGGAGTCGGGACCTTTGCTGCATTTCTCGCAGATGTGTATCCCCGGATTTCAGCGGTTGAGCAGAACAGAGGATGCCTTGCCTTTGCCCGGAAGAACCTTCCCGGCAGCGTCCGTACCATATCGGCGTCTGTTGAGCAGTGGAGCAGGAATCTGCCGAAAAAACGCATCGACCGGCTGGTGATAGACCCTCCCCGAAGGGGGATCAGCACCGGGGCGCTGAAGGCAGTGCTCTCAGCACAGCCAAGACAGATTGTCTCGGTCTCCTGCAGTCCCGCAACCTTTGCCCGGGACCTGAGGACCATGGCTGATTCGGGGTATGCTGTTAAGGAAATTATCGGGGTGGATCTCTATCCCCAGACATTTCACCTGGAGTGCGCCGCTCTGCTCACTTTGGCTCCCTGACAAGAAATTCCGCTGACAGCACCTGATTTCTGCCGCGTATCTTTGCCTGGTACATGGCACGGTCAGCAAGGGAGAAGAGCTGTTCAAGGGTTTTTTCATCCGGGTCCAGCAGGGAGGTGGATGAAACCCCTGCGCTCACCGTAACAGATATGTTCTTGCGCCCTGATTTCACCTGTGCTGCCTGGATGGCGAGGTTCAGTCTTTCAGCAACGGGGAGAGCTGCAGGCAGTTTGGTATCCATCAGGATTACCGCAAACTCATCGCCTCCGATTCTCCCCGCAAGGTGGTGCTTCTTTGCAGCTTTTATGCAGAATTCAGAGACCATTATCAGTATTTTGTCTCCCGCTTCATGGCCGTAGGTGTCGTTTACCACCTTGAACTTGTCCACATCAATCATGATCATGCTCATCGGCTTTCCCTGAGAAAGATACTCACTGCCCAGTTCGATGAGACGCCTCCGATTCAGCAGTCCCGTCAGACTGTCCTGAGAAGCCAGGGTATGCACTTTGTCAAAAAGCTCTGCACGTTCGGTCGTGTCCCTCAGGGTGATGATCATTCCTGTGGGGATTTTGGTTTTGTCAGATACAAAGGAGATCTGGAGGTCAAACACCTTCCTTCCGTCCTGGTCAATTTCAACCTGGGCTCGGGTCATCTCTGAGGAGGTAAGCTCCTCAAGGACGCTCCAGATGGTCTTCTCCTGCAGTTCCGAAAGATGGGTGCCTGCAAGAGGTCCATGGCTTCCGGTGATGCTTCGTGCAGCGGGATTGATGTCCACAATCCGATGCTTCATGTCGACCACAATAACCCCGTCATCCATCTGCTCAATTACCGTATCCCGGGCAGTGGGGACAAGGTCAAGGAACTTGTATCGGAAGAGGGACCATGCGATCAGCAGACCGGAGATGCTGAACACTGCGGTAGTGTAGTTGTAGTGGGGCACCGGTGATATCCCGAGGTTGTACAGAAGATTGACCGTCAGGGGCAGTATGATCGCCGCAAGAAGCAGCAGAGCCTGCATCCGGTAGATGGGGTGCATGGTGAACAGTCCGCGGATGAGCATCACAAAGGCTGCTGCAAAGAGCATATAATCGTAAGGAAGGTTCACAAAGTGATACCACCACTGATAGTCATAGTCCATCACCGGAAACGGTGCCTGGTAATACATTACCTGGGGATCTCCCCAGAACCAGTTCGGAGGGGGGACAAACCAGAGGATGGAAAGGGTGGCCGAAGGAACCACCAGCAGCATCAGAACGTGCTTCAGTGTTATCTTGTAACCCAGAAATGCAGCGGTGAGATATACCCAAGTTACGGGAAGCAGGCAGATGGGGATGAACTGCACCCTGGTTAACACCATCTTAAGCTCCCTGGTCAGAGCAGCGGTCTCCAGGATGAACCCTAAATTCCAGATTATGGCCAGGGACAGAAGCACCAGGAATGCCCTGCCCGGGCGGGTTGCCCGTATGCGGAAGGATGAAACTATCAGTGCGGTATAGATGATCATCGGTATGATGAACAGCCATAGACCTGTGGTGTACGCCATGGTACATAATTGATTGAGACCTGCGGAACTGTCAAGAAAAAAGGTCAGTGGAGGTGAGAAAAAAAACTGCAGGATCTCAGGGGGCTCCGCACGTTTCGAGAAGAGCATTCATAAATACATAGGGATCCTCTCTCGTCCCGTCCAGGGGCTTAAGCAGTTGGATCATCCTGGAGAGGTCCCCTCCGGCAGCCTCCATATGGATCCTCTCATATATATCATCACCGGGATGGTAGAGGCTGAAAATACTGATGTAGGCATTATTGACCTCAAGCTCCGCAAACCCAAGATATCGTTGGGTCAGGTACCGCTGTTCATAGGATGCAAGAAACTGCTTCTGGAAGGTGTCAATGATCTCCTGTTTCCTTACAAGCTTCTGCTCATCCGGTATGGGCAGGGCATACAGCTCCTGCAGAAGCTTCTTGAGATCCAGGATATCATGGTTGAACTGTTCACGGTCTTGCCTGAGATCAAAGATTGCCTGGTATTCTGGTGAATCAGCTCCATAGGTCCGTTCAGCAAAGAGCTCCCCGCCCCGGTTGCCGATGTAGACCGCCAGTGCTTCGTTGAACCCCGCCTGGTCCTTCATCCAGATTGTGGAATGGACCAGTTCATGGATGATCAGATCTGCAATATGGTAGGTGCTGTAGTGCTTCATGAATGAGTACAGGGGGTCCCGGAAGTATCCGAGGGTGCTGAAGGCGGTCACGGCGCTGATCCAGGTGTCATATCCCTGAGCTTCAAGACATTCAGCCTCCCTGCGGGCATGATCGGGATTAAAGAATCCCTTGTATGGAACCTCTCCGACAATGGGGAATTTCCAGGTATGGCGTACAAAAGAGAGCGACTCTGCAGCGTAGACCACCGCCGCCAGGTAGTTTCTGTCAATCTCCACATAGGAGCGGTAGTTTCTGCTCTCCTGAAGACCAAGTTCATCCATGGCAAAGTCCAGTATCTCCTCAACCTGCAGCAGAAACTGCCTGGTCTCATATGATGTCTCGGGATCATTGATGATCCTCTCTATCGGACGAGCATTCATCTGATATCGAAGCAGACTGGTGCCCTGACGCATTACATAGCATCCGCTGAACAGCAGGGTAAACAGACAAATTCCCATTATCACCACAATATGTCTCATATATTTACTATCAAGCCAAATAATTTAATTAATTTTGTAACATTACCATTATCAGTATTGTTAGAGTACATGAAGAAGGAGATAAAATCTATGAAAAACAAGGTATTGCTGATTGTTTTGGCCCTGTTTCTTGCCGCAACGTTTTCGGTCGCCGCATCCGGCTCCGACGGACTCTGGATTGGACCTACTGGTCTGTATAAGTACTTCGTTGAGCCCGGAGAGGAAATTGATTTTGATTCCGAAAACTTTGCCTTCGGTCTTGATGCCCGCCTTCGGCTGAGCCTGCTAGAAGGCAGCATCCTTGCGGTGTACGTTCCTCTCGGAGATGATAACGCGGTACTGAGTTTCGCCAACATCGGAGTGAACACCAATCTTGGTCCGGTCAATGTAGGGGCCAGCGTCGGAGCGGCATTTATCTATTCAGAAGAACTGGATGACTCATTTGATGCCGGGGTGAATTTGAAGATAACCGCCGACCTGATCCTCGGAAATGTCTCCGTCGGAGCATACTACCTCTTCTGGGAAGATGACTTTGAAGACATCAAACTGGCAGAGACGGGCCTGGTAGGATTCTCTGTGCTCTTCAGGCTGTAAAGCCTGCAGGGAATCTGAAAGCAGCCTGGCGGTCTTTTCTGCCAGGCTGCCTTTTTGCGGGGACGGACTGAATTACTCCGTTGACCTGGAGCACTGAAGTTTGCTATAGTCCCCTGCAATGAAGATCCATGGAGCGGTACAACGTAAAGAGTCCCATTGTATGAAAAGCGTCGGTATGTGCCGGCGTTATTTTTTTGCACTCCCTCAGGATTTTTCATTATATACTGGACAGGAGTAAACGAATTAAGGAGGTTTTTCATGGAGCATCCCTTTGCCGGAAGGTCCCTGGCGGTCATTAATGATCTCAGCCGTGATGAGAGGCGGTATCTGTTTGCCAAGACAAGGGAACTGAAGGAGGCCCTGGATCATGGTGATATAAAAACTGTTGATTCCTTCAGAATTGACGATCCCGACTTCGGCATTTATGAGGTGTTCCTGGAAGACAGCACCAGGACCAAGGAGTCCTTCAAGAATGCCGCCCAGTTTCATCGTGCGAAGCTGTCCGCATTGAGTGCAGAAAGCTCATCTTTTAACAAAGGGGAGAGCTACGCTGACACCTTCAGCAACCTTGCGGGATATGACAACCGGATATTTATTATCAGGAGCAAGCTTGAGGGGGTCTGCCGATGGCTTGAAGCCTCCGTCTCGGGGTATGCGCGGCGCAACAGGCTGCCCTATGTCCCCTCCTTCATCAATGCAGGAGACGGCAAGCATGAACACCCGACCCAGGAGCTGCTGGACGAGTTCACCTTTCTGGAGGACAACGGATGGGATTACGGTTCAATCCATATTGCCCTGGTGGGGGACCTGTTCCACGGCAGGACGGTTCATTCAAAGGCCGACGGGCTTAACGTGTTTGATTCTGTATCGGTAGACCTGATCGCCCCTGATGTGCTTGAGATGCCTCCCTACTACGTGCAGCAGATGGAAGCCAACGGATACCGGGTGCGGAAGTTCAGCTCCATTGAAGAGTATCTCAGCCAAAACGATGTGGCCGACAAGTGGTACTTCACCAGACCCCAGCTTGAGCGGATGGGCGACCGGGTGCTGCAGCGGCAGGATGAACTCAGAGAAATGATCAGTTTCCATGAACGGTTTCTCCCGCTGCTGCCCGAAGGGACGGTGTTCTACCATCCCCTGCCGAGGAACAAGAACAAGCCGGAGCTTCCGGTATCCCTGGACCCGCTTCCCCTTAACGGTTGGGAGCGCCAGTCCGCCAACGGAAGGCTGGTCCGCATCATCCTGGTTGGTCTCTACGGAGGTCTGCTCGGTGATGACTTTACCGGAGACTCCATACCGGAGGAGCATCGGGAGGAGACCTTTGTTGAGACCGTCGACACCTCCGGACGGGAGGGCCCCAAGCAGTACTCCGAGGGAGTTCATCCGATAGATACGGGAATAGTGATTGACCACATCTGCCGCGGTGACACCTCCCAGGAAATCAGGGAGCATATGGGAAAGATCGTTTCCATCCTCGGCCTCCATGGAAAGGGGGGAGAATGGGTGTCCACTTCACAGGAGGGAGCTTCAATGCTCAAGGGCATCATCTTCCGCCCCGGTCATCCGCCGCTGAGCGGAAAGAAGATCAGGCAGCTGGCTGCTATTGCACCAGGATGCACCTTGAACATTGTCTCTGAAGGCACGGTACGTGAAAAATACCGGCTTCACACCCCTCCGAGGCTCTACAACATCAGGGGGCTGTCCTGCAGCAACGAGATGTGCATCTCCTTCCCTGATCACCATGAGGGGGTGGACCCCCATTTTGTCAGGACGGAGGAAGGAAGGATGCGGTGTCTCTACTGCGAGCAGACCTACGGGTTCAAGGAAGTATGGAGGTAGTATCATGGAATATGAGAAGAAGCTGGAAGAAATCCGTTCAGTCCTGGGAAAAGAGCTCTGCATCAGGGGCTTGGAGTTGGGGGCAATCAGGCTGAATGCAAAACAGCCCTTTCTCTGGGCTTCAGGCTATAGGATGCCGATATATAATGACAACCGGACCTTCCTGCGTGATCCCCAGTCCCGGAAGCGGATAGCCGCAGCGTTTGAGGCAGTCCTCAGCATCCTGAACATTTCACCTCAGTGGATTGCCGGTACCGCCACCGCAGGTATTCCCCATGCGGCAACCCTAGCCGATGCAATGGCCCTTCCCATGTGCTATGTCAGGTCCGGTTCCAAGGGCCACGGTCTGCAGAAGGCCGTAGAGGGACTCGGCAGGGAGAGCAGTTTTCATCAGGACCAGGTGGTTCTCATCGAGGACCTGATATCAACCGGGGGCAGCTCCATCAATGCGGTGGAGGCTCTTCGGGATGCAGGTGCCCAGGTTCCCTGCTGTCTTGCTATCTTTTCCTACGGCCTTGACAAGGCAGAGGATGCCTTTTCCCAGCTTGATCCGCCCTGCAGGGTGATTCCGATCATTCTCTATGATGATCTCATTGCACTGGCGGTGGAACTGGGGTACATTGAACCACAGGAGGAGCATGCCCTGAGGGCATGGAGAGCTGATCCCTTCGGATGGGGAGAAGCCCATGGATTTCCCAAAGAGACCTGATACGCAGGGGAGTGAAGGTATGAGCAATATTCGGAATTATGAGGTGCTTCTCACGGAAAGCGCCATGGAAAGCGGTTCTGTCATGTGCATGGGGCTCGACCCGGTGTTTGAGTATCTTCCACCGGAGCTGCAGCCCGAGGAATCGGACCCGGACAGACGGGGAGCCGCGGTTGAGGAATTCTTTTTCATCATTTTCGAAAACATGGTGAAGCGGGGACTTCGGCCCGCTGCATTCAAGCCGAATATCGGGTACTACCATGTGCTTGATTTTCCGAGGGAAGGAGTTTTTGCCGGCTCCCGTGCCCTGGCGGCGGTTCTCGACATGCTGGAGGAGTTCTTTCCCGGAACGCCGGTAATTCTGGATGCAAAACGGGGTGATATCGACAGGTCAAGCGAGAACTATATGCGGGAGGCTTTTTCCAGCTGGCAGTGCGATGCTGTGACCGTCTCCCCCTTCATGGGGACCGATTCGGTGGTCCCCTTCTTCCGAAGGGACAAGGGAGTGTACATTCTAAACCGTACCTCCAATCCCGGAGGCGCAGATCTTCAGGATCTGGAAACCAGTGAAGGCACGTGCTGTCATCGTACTGCACAATTGATCATCACCTGGCATGAGTCATACGGCTCAGCAGGTGCGGTGGTTGGTGCGGTGAGCATGGATGAGCTTGAAGAGCTTGCCGGAATCTATGCGCCCTGCGGCATCCCCCTGCTGATTCCCGGAGTAGGCAGTCAGGGGGGCAGCGCCAGTGAGGTGATGGAGACCCTGGAACGTTCAGGGTATGAGATGCCCCTGGCCAGGATCAACAGCTCCAGCGCCCTGACCCATCCCTGGAAGGACCGGGGAGCTCCGGAAAACTGGCTCGAGATGGTGATGCAGGCCTTTGATGATCTGCATCAGGAAACTTCCCTGAAATAAGGAGGGAACGGGTGTATGGCATCTGATGCACAGCGGATACTAACGATGCTCTCCGGATCACATCAGCGCGGGGAAGTCCGTCTGGCCACCGTCTCCGGAGTAGTGACTACCACAGCGGACATGATCCGTTATGCCGACCGCTGTCTTGATGCGGTTGAGATTATCACGACAAAGAGTTTTCAGGTGCTGCCGAATCCGGGGAACCGGGAACCGGTAATCACCGAACCGGAGCCTGGATGTTTCGGAAATTCCGTGGGACTGAGAAATCCCGGTCTTGAGGAGGCCCTCAGAAGCCTTCAGCATCTGAGGGCAAACTATTCCCTGCGGTGCCTTCTGAATGTATCGCTTTCAGGTTCGTCTCCTGAGGAGTTTATTATCCTGGCGAAGGCCTTCGCCCAGGCTGCGGACATGCTGGAACTCAACTTTTCCTGTCCCCATGCCGCAGACGGGTACGGCTCAAGCATCGGCGGGTCCTGGAGGATTGCTTCATCCTACATGGAGCAGATACGTACTGCACTGGGGGATGACTTCCCCGTTCCGGTAATCCCCAAGCTTACCCCCAATACCGATGAACTGTCCAGGATTGCCCGTTCTCTGATGGACAGCGGCGCCGATGCTCTTGCTGCAGTCAACACCGTAGGACCGGAACTCTATCTTGAACCTCATTCGGGAAAACCAATTCTCCAGAACTCCCTCGGGGGAAGGGGAGGAAAAAGCGGGAAATGGATATTCCAGGAAGCCCTGGAGGCTGTCAGGGCCGTACGTGCTGCAGTGGGGGATGAAACGGTAATTCTCGGCATGGGCGGTGTGTTCACCGGGATGGATGCCGCTGAGATGGTGAGAGCAGGAGCTGATACCGTCGGCATCGGCAGCGCCTTCGGCAAGGTGCATCAGAGAAACTGGAATTCCTATCTGCAGGCGGTGAGGCAGGAGGCTGCTTCCGTTTTGAGGGGAAATCAGGGACTGCCGGCCTTCGGGGAGCCCTCCAGCAGGTCATATCTCTCCCAGACGCGGTCCATGGAGTTTCAGCCCTGCCGCATTGCTTCGGTGAAGGAGCATACATCCCAGGTGTCGCTGATCACCCTGGATGTTTCCCGTACCTGCCGGTCCGGGGAGTTCTACTTCCTCTGGATTCCAGGCATCGGGGAAAAGCCCTTTTCCGCCGCCCTGGGGGACCCCCTGACATTCCTGATAAAACGTCGTGGCATCTTTACCGAAGCATTGTGCAGCATGGGAACAGGCGATACGGTATATCTCAGGGGGCCCTACGGGGAAGCGGCCCCGGTGTGCTCAGAAGGGCGTGCGGTCCTTGCCGCAGGGGGCACCGGAATTGCCGTGCTGCCGGCTCTGGCAGAAACTCTGACGGGTCAGGGAAAGCAGGTATCAGTATTTTACGGGACCTCCGATGATGCTGAAGAGTCCTCTCCGCTGCAGGAACAGCTGATGCAGTACGGACCGCTGACGGTGGTGAGGGACCAAGGAGTGCCGGGGAGGGTGCTCCAGGAGGTGCTGAACCATCTTGAAGGTTCTGCCCTCTACCTGGTGGGTCCAGATCCCTTCATGAAGCAGGGAGCATCTGAAACCGTGAAGCAGGGGGTCCCAAGAAGCTCCATCTACCTCTCCCTGGAGCAGATGACTCTCTGCGGTGTCGGACTCTGCGGGGCCTGCAGCTGCAGCGGAGCTCTCACCTGCCAGTATGGAACGTTCATTACCTATGAATGTATGGAGGACAGCCTATGATTGACATGCATGTGCATTTACGGGATTTTGAGGAATCCCATAAGGAAACAATCGGACATGCGCTTTTCGTTGCTGCTTCTGTAGGGTACAGCGCATTATTTGAGATGCCCAACACCAGCCCGCCGCTGACATCAAGAATAGAAATTGAGAGAAGAATTGCCTTTGCAGACCAGGTACTGTTCCAGGATCGGCTGCCGGTGTTCCACGGCATCTATGCCGGGGTCACCTCTGATGTCAGCCAGGTCCTTGATATGGTGTCCTGTGTGGAGGAGCTCTTTCCCCGGGTTGCGGGGCTGAAGCTCTATGCAGGTCCCTCCACGGGAAATTTGGGAGTTACTGATCCGGGAGACCAGGAGAGGGTGCTCAGTGAGCTTTCATCGGTGCCCTACGGCGGAGTGCTGGCGGTACACTGCGAGGACCGCAGCTGCTTTGCCGAGGGTGATGGACTGAGCCATAGCCAGCGGCGCCCCCCTGAGGCGGAGCTCTCATCGGTGCGGCAGCGGCTTGACATGGCCGAAAGGACCCGGTTCCCAGGGACCCTGCATATCTGCCATGTGACCAATGCGGAGGTGCTGGATATTGTGGAGAAACAGCGCAGCAGGCTGTCCTGCCGGGTCAGCACCGGAGTGACGCCCCACCACCTGCTGCTTGCCGAGGAACTGGAATCAGGCGAGGGAGGATACCTCTACACGGTGAACCCTCCTTTGAGAAGCGAGGAAATCCGGTCCAAGCTGTTCCAGGCGGTGCTTGACGGAAGGGTGGATGTGCTGGAAAGCGACCATGCTCCCCACGAACTCTCTGATAAACGCTCAGGAGCGGCGGGGCTGCCTGGGATCCCCGGGATGCTCTGTGCTGCTGCATACCTGGTACGGTACGGGATGGAGGGATCTCTGCTGACTCGGATGATCTTTGAGAATCCCATGGACATTCTTGGTCTTGAACCTGAGATGCTGATATCACAGCCGTCTGAGGAGCTTCCGATGCTCTACCGCATCACCGACATGTTTGACCAGATCACCTCAGGAGGCTGGAAGAGCCTCTGCGAAAAGTACCGTCAGACGGTGCATGAATACCCCTGGGACCCCTACCGGGGACTGTTTGAAGACTAGATGTCCTGCAGTCTGATCAGCCCGTTTCTCAGTGCTGCTATGGCGGCCTGTGTACGGTCTGTCGTCCCGAGGCGGGAGAAAATCGCACTGATGTAGTTGCGCACCGTGCCCGGTGAAAGATAGAGATTTTCTGCAATCTCCGTATTTGAGTATCCCCTGGCAATCAGCAGCAGGATCTTCAGCTCCCGGTCACTGAATTCATCCTGCAGGCCCGAGGGAATTTGTGTGAACTCGCCGCGTACCATGCTCAGCACCTTTCCGGCTACCGAGGGGTCAACATAGGTATCTCCAACTGCGGTGCCCTTCACGGCATCAAGGAGATCATCCTTGGGAGTGTCCTTCAGGATATATCCCGAAGCACCGGAGCGGATGGCATCGAATACCCAGCTCTCATCATCATAGGTGGTTAGCACCAGGATTTTTATATGGGGGTAGCGGTTTCGCACCGCCTTGGCTGTACTGATGCCGTTCATGATCGGCATTTTCAGGTCCAGCAGAATCACCTGTGGATGTGAATCAGCATTGGTCTGCTCAAGGACAGCAAGAAGCTCCTCTCCGTTTGCTGCGGTTCCCGAAACAGTTATCTCCGGGTCGGTGGAAAGGATTGTCACCAGCCCTTCCCTGATAATTGCCTGATCATCACATATCATAATGCGTATCATGGCTGTTCTCCATTGGTATGGCAACGGTTATTCTGGTGCCCCGGCCGTCAGCAGCGGGACTGATGGCAGAACAGGAGCCTCCCATCCGTTCAGCCCGCTCCCGTATTGAGACCAGGCCGAAGTGGGTTGATCTGTCAACAGCTTCAGGATTGAACCCGATACCGTTATCCTCCACGATGATGCGGAATCTTGATGCCTCTGATGAATCGCAACGTATCATAACCCGGTCTGCCTGGGCATGGTGCACCACGTTTTCCAGGCATTCCTGGAGGATGCGGTACACATTCTGCTCCACCGATGCGCTGAGCTGACGGGGGCATTTTCGCAGCTGCAGGTCCACGTCAATTTCTCCCCGCAGGCGGTACTGTTTCACCATCTGCTCAATTGCCTGGATAAACCCGAAGCTTTCCAGGGGCTCTGCCCGGAGATCATGCATGGCCCGCCTGGTCTCCTTGAGCCCCTCCCGGGCGCTTTCCAGGGCGCGCTGAATTTCATGTCTCAGCTGCTGCTGCTCCTTGGGAATTACCGCATCAATAGCCTCCAGATGCACCGCAAGACCGCTGAGGGTATGGGCCAGTACGTCATGCAGTTCAGAGGCCAGCCGGTTTCGTTCCCTGATCACCGCAAGCTCCCGGGTCTGACGGGCGTATTCCTTGAGCTTCGTATTTGCTCTGGAAAGGTCTTCCTGCTTCTTTCTCTGGTTTTTCATCAGTTCTGTGATGATGTAGCCGATGGCGGTAAAGGCAATGATCCTCACCGCAGAGGCATAGATGATCATATAGAGTCCCTCACCTCCCTGCTCATAGATGAGCAGAGAGATGATCGGATCAATGATCCCCAGCCCGGCAAAAAAGAGCAGGACGATGTTGAAGCTGTACTGCCAAGCGGTTATTACCAGGGGAAAGAGCATCAGAATAGTTACGGTCCAGGAATTGATAGGCTGGAATGCCAGTCCGGGATAGGTGTGCATTGAAACAGTCTGGGGCGCCCAGTTGATGAAGCCGATGGGAATGAACATGGAAGCCAGCACCGCAACGGGAAGAAAGAAGTTCTTCATCCACCTGCGCACATGGCTTATGGTGAGGTAGAGAAACAGCACTCCGTAGCTCAGGCCCATGATGGCAAGCATCATACGGTAGGTCCCAAGCACTTCATAGGTTGGTGTGGGAAATCCGTAGAAGAGAAAGAAGAACAGAGATACTGATAATGAAAACAGCCGGAAAATCTTTAACAGTCCCGGCTCGTAGACCACTTCATGAAACCAGCGCATTGCTGAAGTATACCATGAGGCGCAGGGATTTGGAAATATGACAGGTGTCACAACAATAGATGACTCCTCGGTGCCAAGTTATGATGACTGGTATCTGGTATTTCTGATACTGCCGCGGTATTGTTGTTATGGTGTTGGAAGGATTGTGAGCAGCATTTCAGCGGCAATACAGTTTTTGGGGGCTATACCTGGTTGCTGCATACGCTCAGGGCATATGTTTAGAAAGGCAAGGACTATGCTCACAGGCTTCCGGCACCTTTTTTCACCATTATGAGGGACTGATATGAGATTTCTGAAATACCTGGCGGTATGCATACTGCTTGCCGCATCAATAGGTTTTTTATACATCCGGTATGCCCAGGAACCTGAGGCAGTTCAGCGGCCTTCTCCCCCGGTGATGGTGGTTGAGCCGGTCCTCGGCTCCCTGAGCAGCACCATAACCCTGGGGGGACATATTGAGTCCGAATCCACCATCACGGTGCTTCCCCGGGTGTCAGGACTCCTTGAAACCCTGCATGTGGAGTCGGGGGACCAGGTGCAGGCAGGGGAGATTATTGCAGAGATAGATACCGAAACCTTGGAACTTCAGCTGATGCAGGCTGAGGCGGCGTTTCGTTCAGCAAAGTCTGTCTATGACCGGACTGCCAGGCTCTATGAGTCAAGAACAGCAACCCTCCAGGAGTATGATCAGGCGAAAAGCCAGTTTGAGGCCTATTCGGCCCAGTACGACCTTGCAAAGCTTCAGCTTTCCTATGCCTCCATCAGGTCCCCCATGGACGGGGTTGTCCTGGTCAGGCACGCCTCCCAGGGGAGCCTGGTTTCGCCCCAGGTCCCTATCGTCACCATCGGATCAGCCCGGAATCTGAAAATCACCAGCAGACTTCCCGAACGGTATTACGACCTCTTTACCGCCATGCAGGAGGAGATAGCTGTCCAGGTATCCCGTCCGGTACGGACCGCGGGGGATTTTTCAGGGCCCATTGAGGCATCCATCAGCAGAATTTCTCCCTTCGTCTCCGCAGAGACCAGGAAGTTTGAAGTTATTTCCCGCATTACCGAAGGTACAACAGCACTGCGTCCCGGCATGTACGTAAACGTGAACTATGTGCTTGATGAAGTGAGGGATGTCTATTCCCTTCCCCAGTCAGCCTATGTTGCCGGGGGATTTGTCTGGTATGTTGATGAGTCATCCCAGGCAAGACGGCTGCAGATCGGGGAATCCTTTATTACCGAAGAGCGGTTTTCCATTCCCCATGAATACCGGGACCTGCGGTTTATCTGCGAAGGACAGCATTTTCTACAGGAAGGTCAGAAGGTGCGGATTACGGGGATACGAGCACCATGAATATTTCCCGCTTTGCCATTCGCCACCCTGCGGTGATCACCATTCTTATGATCACCCTGCTGCTTTTCGGGATGATCGCACTGGTGACGATGAACCAGGAATTCATTCCCAACGTGGCGCTTCCTGAAATCATGATCGTAACGGTGTATCCCGGGGCAGCACCGGAGGATGTGGAGTCCGAGGTGACCGATGTGCTTGAGGAGGATATTACGGCAATCCAGGGGCTTACCGGCAGCCGATCGGTGAGCAGTGATTCCCTCAGCGTCATCTACCTCACTTTTGCCGACAATATTGATCTCTACGATGTCCTGCCGGAAATCCGTGCCAAAATTGACCGGATAGAATCGAAGCTTCCGTCGGGACTGCAGTCAAAACCCGCTGCCTTTGTGGCCGGTGCAGAACTGATCCCGGTGTTTTCATTTGCGGTGATCAGCGATCGTGACCCGAGCGTGCTTGCTGAATTTGTTGAGGATGCAGTTGTTCCGCCGCTGAACCAGATCCAGGGGGTCTCCCGGGTGCAGGTTTTCGGAGGCAGCCGGGAGCAGCTGTTTATTGAGCTCCAGCTTGAGGAACTGCATGCCCGGGGAATCTCCGCCCTTCAAGTGTATGAAGCTCTGAGCTATGCCAATGTCTCCCTTCCAGCAGGCACGGCCCAGTACCGCGGACGGGAGATGCATGTGAGGATTTCCGGGGAATTCTCAACTCTCCAGGAGATCAGAGGCCTGGTGGTGGGGCACAGTGACGGGGAATTCATCTACCTTCGCGATATCGCCGAAGTCTCCTTCAGATATCCCGATCCCAAGGTCTATATTGAATCTGAGGGCAGGAGCATCATGGTGGTGGACATCATGAAGCGGGAGGACGGCAGCACCCCTGCGATAACAAGCCGTGCCAAGTCGGTGCTGCAGGAGTTTGAGAACTCCTACGGCAACGTGATATCCTTTGAAATCCTTCAGGATGACTCCACTCTGGTGAGAAGTTCACTGATGACGGTGGTCCGTTCAGGGGCCATGGGAACAGCCATGGCGGTGCTGGTCATCCTGGTGTTCCTCAGCGACATCCGGGCAACCTTGTTTATTGCTTCATCACTTCCCCTAAGCATCGTATTTGCCTTTATCGGCATGCGCATTGCCGGGCAGAGCGTAAACATCCTGAGCCTGTCGGGCCTGGTGGTGGCCCTCGGGATGGTGGTGGACGGGTCCATCGTCATCCTGGAGAACATCTACAGGCACTACCGCCATGGAGAGGACCGGATACGTTCCTCAGAGCGGGGGACCAGAGAGGTGAGCAGGGCGGTGCTTGCTTCAGTCTCCACCTCCATAAGCGTGTTCGTCCCCCTGGCAGTCCTCACCGGCGTCATAGGAGTCATCCTGAAGGACCTTTCGCTTACCCTGGTGTTTGCCCTGCTGGGATCATTGGTTGTCTCACTGGTAACCATCCCCTTTTTCACCTCCCAGTTCCTTAAGCAGACCGGACGCAGCAGAAGGCGCTCGCCAGCGGACCTGCTGCTGCGGCTCACCGAGCGCTCCTATCGAAGAACCCTTTCCTGGTGCCTTGATCACGGCAGGTTTCTGCTGTTCTCAGCAGTGCTGATCCTGGCATCAACGGTTGCGGTCCTGGCCCTGGTGGGCACATCCTTCATACCCTCCGCTGATACGGGGGAATTCTATGTGTATATGACCTTTCCTGAGAGCTATACCATCGAGGACTCCAGGGAGAAGGTCCTGAAGGTTGAACAGATAGTCCATGAACAGGTGCCGGAACTTACTTCTGCGGTGTTCTTTACCGGATTCAGCAGTGAGTATTCGAGGAACAATCCAGTGAAGAACGCGGGATATGCGAAAATCCTGCTTCCGTCCCCCCGGCAGCGTGAACGGGGGGTGCATGAAATTATTGCTTCACTTCAGTATGTACTAGAGGAGAACATAGCCGATATGGATGTACTGGTGGAAAACGGCGGTTTTGATAAGCTGCTGGCACTTGCCACCCAGGGTACGGGATTTCAGATCAGGCTTTCTTCACAGAACTATGACCTGCTGACTTCAAGTGCCGAAGAGGTGGAGCGGATGCTTTCCCAGGACCCCCAGATATACAAGACATCCTCAACCCTTGAGATGGCACGGGAGACCGCAGTGGGGGATTTGGCCCTAGATCATCTCGGAGCCCTGGGATTCACCAGCTACGAGGCTGCTATGACTTCACGAATTCTCCTTCAGGGGGAAGATGTGGGGACATTCCGCGGAGGGGACGGGGAGAAACCCATAATGCTCGGTTCAAACCTCGGCAGGAGGTCCCTGACTGAAGATATCCTGGAGCAGATTCAGCTGGTAGACCCCTCCGGAAGGGGGGTCTCCTTCGGAGCATTTACCGATCTGGTTGTTGAGCCCTCCTATTCCAGCATTGAGCACCGCGACAGAATGCGCTCGGTGGTGGTTACCGGATACTTCTACGGCGAGGACATGTCGGGGATTACCTCCCGGACACGGGAATTCATGGAGTCCATTGACCTGCCCTTTGGGGTGTCATGGTCCATCGGGGGCGTCTCGGAGCTGATGACCAGCTCCATCCAGCGGCTGCTGCTGCTCATGGGCCTTTCGGTGTTTCTCGTCTATGCGGTAATGGTCATACAGTTTGAACGGTTCACTCAGCCGCTGATTGTAATGGCATCAATTCCCTTCTGCCTCATCGGAGTGGTCTTCGGGCTGCTGGTGTTCGGTTCAACCCTGTCAATTGTGGCATTTCTCGGAATCATTGCCCTGGGGGGCATCGTGGTGAACAATGCCATCGTGCTGATTGACTACATGAACATGCTCCGTCAGGAGCACCATCTCCCGCTGAGAGACGCAGTGATCAAAGGTGCATCAAAGCGGCTGAGGCCGATTCTGATGACCACCCTGACCACATTTTTCGGGGTAATGCCCCTGGCCCTTTCCCGGGGGGAAGGTTCGGAGGTCTATGCAGCCCTTGGGCAGGCAATAGCCGGCGGACTGCTTACCTCCACGTTAATCACCCTGCTGCTGATTCCGCTGCTGTACTACCTGCTGGAGCGAAGAAGTGAACACAGACCTGAAGTGCTGCTTGAAGGGGGTGAAAACGGTGAAGCCTAGCATACCTCTCTGCATCACATCGGTGCTGATGATCATAGGAATCTCCATGGCAGGAGCTGCTTCCCTGGACCTTGCTGCCCTGCAGGAAGCGGCACTGGGGCACAGCACGGAAATCAGGATGCTGCGCATTGATGAGCAGAAAAGCATGATAGATGTCTCATCTGCACAAGCGGCTATGCATCCCCAAATCAGCCTGCAGGCTTCAGGGACCTACCTGGCAAACCCCATGGATGCGGTGGAAATGACCCTCCCCAACATGCCTCCGGTTACGGTGATGGATGCCCAGGAGCCTCAGTGGTACCAGTTCGGCATCAAGGTGAACCAAAGCCTGTTTACCTGGGGGAAGCTCAGCCGGTCGGTACGGCTGCACCGGCTGCTGGCAGAAACTGCTTCGCTCCAAAGGAGTCTCAAGGAGCAGGAGATCCGCACCCGCACAGCGGTGCTCCTGCATTCCCTGAAGCACCTTCGGCGAATGTCCGAGGCGGCGGTTCAGCAGCATGCGACGGCCCTTCGTCTCTCTGAGATCATCCAGGAGAGCTATGAGCAGGGATTTGTGGTTGAGGAGGAGGTGATTACCGCACAGCTGCAGGCCGCAGAACTGAACATAGCAGTGCATGAACTGCGCCGGGAGCAGTCAATGGTCCTTCTTGAACTAGCTGAACTGACGGGCATGCAGCTCCAGGAAGAGGAGCTGCGGTTCCCCCCTGATCCCCCCCACCGGGGAATGGACCTTGACCTGCTGCTTGAAGCAGCTCTGTCGGACAAACGGGAACCCATGGAAATCATGGGGGTGCTTGAACAGGTGCGGGCGACGGCGGAGCAGATCAGCCGAGGGTCCCTGTACTGGAAACCAGACATCGGCCTTCAGATAGAAGCCGGCTGCCAGGGTGCCAGGTTCCCCTTCTTAGAATCGGGATGGTACGATGAGAGCGGGTATTCCCTGAACGTAACGGTGGCGCTGGAGGTGAAGCTCTGGGACGGGGGAAGGGCCGTCCAGGACATCCGTACCAGCAGGCTGGAACGTGAAGCTGCAGAAGTGTCTGCTGAAAAAACCAGAAAAGAAATCACCCGAGAGTTGACAGATACCTATTTGAAGTATACGGTGCTGTTGAGCAGAATGGAATATAACAGGCTGAAAGAGCAGAACTTCGAATCCCGAAGGGCCGCTGCCCAACGGCAGTATGATGCGGGAGCGGGAAGCGAAGCAGACCTTCTGATTCTTCAGCTTGAGTCCCTGGGGCATGCCCTGCGCTCTGAGCAGGATGCGCTGGAGGCTGCTTCTGCCTACTTTACTATGCAGTTTCTCACAGGAGAAAGCTAGAAAGGAGGAATCATGCCGTCAAGGATCATCTGGTTTTCCCTGCTGCTGGTCCTGGTCTTCACCGCTGTCTCGGCAGCAGTGCCTGAGGGCACCTGGGTGTATATCCCCGATGAGACATGGAGCTTTGTTGAAGCCTATACAGTCAGTTCATCAGGGGCATGCAGGATTGTCAGGACCCTTGATCAGCAGGGAATGATTTCTTTTTTTTACCAGCAGGGCATGATGAAACATTCTGACGAAGGCCTGGTTTTTTCCCCGGCAGTGACCTACATGCTGCATGAAGGATGCGAAGGGTTCAGCCAGTCAGCCAGCAGCCGCGCTGCAGACCGGCTCATTGGGGAAGTAAGCATTATTAGCAGTTCCGTCATTGAACTGGGAGGAATTCCCTATGAATCTTCATATCAAGTGATCGGTTCAGTGCTGGAGTGCGATGAGCGGATAACACAACATTTTGTGCCCCTGGTGAACTTGACGGTGTTTGCCCTGCAGTCCCAGATTGACGGATTCGGCGGTGACGGCATGATCACCT